>NZ_JAQMTJ010000231.1:0-4965 GCF_028330815.1 Dolichospermum lemmermannii CS-548 | reverse complement strand
TAGATTTTGATGACATTTTTGGTGATTTACTGTTTCTCAAATGCCTTTTTTCACTTTATCTGTTTGTTTTGATGCTCCCTTTGATTTTCATCTCCGTAATTTCCCTCTGTAACATTTTGGGGTGCGGAATGTGGGTTATAGGATCAATCATTCTGTGGAGTTCTCTAATATATATAAATGAACAAAATAAATTTATTATTAACAATAAATAATTACCCTAAATTTATTAAATTTTTAGAATTTTAATCGAGAAATTAATCAATTTTTGAATGAAATTAGATATTTTTACAAATTGATTCACTAACATAGTATTTTGTCAAGATAATTTAGATGCGTTTCCCCTGAATAAATTCCCTGTCTAATAGCAAAAGTCGGTTTTAACCGACTCATGAAAAAACGCAAGTTTCTAACCCACAAACATCATAGAAAAATTACGTCCAACTTGCTAAACGGGGAACTTTCATCAATTCTTGACTGAGGCTATCGTGCAGATAACCATTAGTAGCTAAAATTCTTCCCGACTCAATTTTCATCGGAGTCCCATCATAAGCAGTCACATTTCCTCCCGCTTCCTGGACTAATATTATCCCAGCCACAACATCCCAAGGCGCAATTCCCCTTTCCCAATAACCATCAACTCGACCACAGGCTACATAAGCTAAATCCAAAGCTGCTGCACCATCACGTCTCACACCTTGGGTAAGATGGGTAAGATGACAAAACTCGGCATAATTGTTGTCAGGGGTTTCCCGTCTGTCATAGGCAAATCCACTGACTAACAGGCTTTTACCTAATTCCGCTGTTTGAGAAACCTGAATAGGGCGACGGTTACGGGTTGCACCTAAACCAGCAGCAGCCCGAAATAACTCATCCCGAAAAGGGTCATAAATTACTCCCACCTTGGGGACACCTTGAATCATCAAACCAATAGAAACAGCGAAACAGGGATATTGATGGGCGTAATTGGTTGTACCATCAAGAGGGTCAATCGCCCAGAGAAATTCATTATCTTGATTTCCCAGTTTTCCCGACTCTTCAGCCAGGATAGAATGTTGGGGAAAATGGCGACGCAATACTTCTAAAATTACCTGTTCAGAAGCTTTATCAGCAGCGGTAACTAAATCACCAGGACGGCCTTTTTCGGTGATTGCGTCTTCTAATTTACCTAAATAATCTTGTAAAACTACACCTGCGGCTAAAGCTGCTTCTGTAGCAATATCTAGAAAAATTTGCATATTTGTCGGTTGTCAGTGGTCAGTGGTCAGTGGTCAGTTGTCGGTTGTCAGTTGTCGGTTGTCAGTTGTCGGTTGTCGTTTTTTAACGGGAGAGACGGCGAAATTCTCCGGGGGTGATTCGCATGGGTTTATCGGGATTCCAGATGCCTTTTCCCATGATTCTTGCCCATTGTTGGGCGCGTTCTAGGCGTTGGTCGTATTTGTGATTAGGCGATCGCGCTACAAATAAAGCATATCCTTGTTTGACAACTTCTTCATTTAACAACAGTTTATCTTTCCATACATAAGCCAAAGTTCGGTTAAATTTATCCTTAGCTTCTAAATCAAATTCCAGATTCACAGCTTGATTTGCACCACCAATTAAACCTTCTACTAATTGTTTTGCATCCTCACCCCAAGGAAGTTGGCGGATATCTGGTGCATCTAAACCAATTAATCGGACTTGGGAAATTAAATTGGGTTGTGCTTCCATTCCCAAAACTTCCAAACTTTGTCCACTCACAACCCGTGCTATTTTTACATTAGCGGGAATGATTGAGGAATTGTTGTGGCTTTGACAACTCACCAACAGTAAAAAACTAGCTAATATAATTATTCTCGTTACAAAAACGCGAAGACGGACTACTACAGTAGCCATCCTCGCTATCAAATTAATTAACATGAACACACAAAAAATCTTAGTCCTCATCTAAGGGTAAACCCGCTTTAACTTTGCCCTTACCAAAAAACCGCCCAAACTGAAGTTCATAAACCTCATCTTCATCTTGTGTTTCCACTTCCAAATCAGAACGAGCGTAACTTACACATAATAAAGCGTAACCTTGGCGACGTAAATCAGGAGAAAGCCCAATGGCTTCTGGTTGATGAATTTCTCCTGATAAAACTCTCACAGCGCAGGTTGTACAAGCCCCATTTCGACAAGAAAAGGGCAATTCTGTCCCATTGTGTTCAGCGGTGTGTAAGATATAGCGGTCTTCAGGAACTTCGAGAGTATGTGATGTCCCAGTTTGGCGATTGTAAACTTTAATTGTGTGGGTTTGAACCATCTTGATTTTTAGATTTGCGGATTTGGAGTTTCACACTTAATTATAAGGAAGAACGCCGAAAACCCTTGAAAATGTGGCTGACGCAGGAAGCCACATTTGGGCTTTAGACAAGGGATGAAGGCTAGAGGCTTTCCTTTATCCTGCATTGACGTTAATTTGAAAATTTGAAATTATTTCAAATTTTAATCCATATTCGTGATAGAATTAAATTGTCACTAAAGACATAAAAAGCTACCGGGGGACTCTTGGAAAGTTACGCTTGTCAGATATGATTTCGCCCGCCAGGGCAAACGAAATCAGGGCAAGAACCCAAATATTTAAGGCAATGCCTGAAACTGGGATAACTGAGGGATATAGACTGAAACTCTCTAGAGAATCTCCGCGTCTTTAGACCGGAGAGTGTCAAAAGAAGATTGCTTGAAAACTCTGCACTTTCAGGTCAGGGAGTGATGATAGCGCAGCCTGGCCTTAGCCATAAAAATATCTTTTCCAAAATGGTTGCTTTTTTTTGAATCCTATTGTAATATAGCAAAACGAGACACCTGGAGAGATGGCCGAGTGGTTGAAGGCGCAGACCTGGAAAGTCTGTTATGCAGAAATGTATACGAGGGTTCGAATCCCTCTCTCTCCATTTCCCAACAGTAATTAAGTTTGATTTAAAAATATTTGCTTGTAAGCTCACACAGCAGACTTTACCCATAAAACTAAAAGATAATTTTTGGATATAAATAGTGAATTTCGCCCAAAAGTGGGCATTTTGTGTAAAGTATATGCAGGTAAACGGCAAAATATCATATTCACTTAGAAGAAATCGGCTAAAATCTACCTGATAGGTATTAACTCAACCAAGACTGTGGCAACAAATTAGTTAAAATTCAGCTATTGTCAGTTTACCTACAACAACATCCCCACTTTAATATTCAGAGGTATCAATGCAGTTTGACAATTTTAGCAAAAAAACAAACGAATATAAAGAACTTAAAGAAAAACCTCATTGGCAAAGCCCAGCAACCAAAGGCAATATTAAGCCTAAAGAACCTAATCCAGCTAATAATATCAGCTTTAATGAGGATGACAGTCGTGGACGAGTAGCAATTTTTATTGACGGGTTAAATTTATTTTATGCCGCATTACAATTGGGAATTGAAATTGATTATGTAAAATTGCTTTGTCGGTTAACAAAAAATTCTCGGTTATTACGTGCTTTCTTTTACACAGGAATGGATAGTGGCAACGAAAAGCAACAGGGATTTCTTTTATGGATGCGTCGTAACGGCTATCGTGTAGTTACTAAAGATATGAGTGTAGTTGTCGATAATTACAAAAAACCAAATTTGAACGTAGAAATTGCCGTTGACATGATTACTTTAGCACCCTATTATGATACAGCCGTCTTAGTTAGTGGCGACGGAGATTTATCCTATGCTGTTCATGCAGTTAGTAATGTGGGCGCTAGAGTAGAAGTAATTGGCTTGCAAACAACAACTAGCGATAGTGAAGCGCGTTCTAGAAATCACCTAATTGATGTGGCTGATGAATTTATAGATTTTGATAGTATTAAACAACACATTCAAAAAGATTCTACTATCGGGTATAGTTATCGGACTTCTTCTAATTACCAAGTTTAAATTCCCAATATATAAATTTTTCTCCTTTTTTTTGCAATTTTATCGCAACCACCTTACTGGTGAGGGTATTAAGTAGGTTAGCATTGAAAATTGTCGTTATGGCACTAGGCTTGAGGCAATACTTCGACTTCGCTCAGTAACCAGAGGCAAGAGTGAAGAGGGTTTGGGCGATTTTACTTTTCGTTACATATTACTCTTCGAGAAGCCGCTTCGCGTCTACGGGTTTTTTCCGTTTACCTACTTAGTTGATCATAAAATAAAACTCCATCTAAAATAGGGTTTTATTCCCGACTGCTAAGATATTATCCCAACCTCAAATTAAAATAATTTGAGAGGATTTAATCCTGAATTTTATTTGACACTTTTCTCGTATCTGTGCTATACAAGTGTAGAAACAGCTAATTAACATTAATAGACATAACAGACTTTAAAACTGAACTTTAAAGTATGGCATGATCACTTCTTAGTTTGTTTTTAGCATTCACTTAAAACATATCTTCAATAGATATATTTTTGAGAACTTATATTATTAAAGGCGTAGGTAGTTCAGTGAATCAAATCCAATTAACTTTAGTTATTAGCTATGTTCTCATGACTGGCTATTTTTTTACTAATTGGTTAACATTTTCTCTTCGTCACCCTACATCTTCCCCACAGGAGAAATTTTTATCCTTTATCATGTTTGTGATCATCACTATTTTATGGCCTCTAGTGATTGTTAACTCTTGCTTAGAAGTGATCAAAAAAGGCAAGTTAGAATTTACTACAGTTGTTCCTGTACTTTTAGTAATATGTGCTTTTGGTATTTCCTATTATTTAAGTTCATTACCTGAACATTGGCTATGTTATTACGATCTATTTTGCCATGTTTAAATACTTGTGAAAACCAGTTTTAAATTGTCGATTATCAATTTTTTCTTGTCTTTTACCTAAGAGGTTGTTTGAAAAGTATTATATGAAACCCATAATCTCCAAAAACCTAACCCCCCTACCCCCCTTCCCTACAAGGGAATGGGGGTTTTAAAGCCTCTCCCCTGGTAGGGGAGAGGTTTGGAG
>NZ_JAQMTJ010000230.1:0-3735 GCF_028330815.1 Dolichospermum lemmermannii CS-548 | reverse complement strand
GTTAGGACTTAAACCTAACCGTTGTTTCATAGGAGCCGGAATTTCTCCGTACTAGGATGCTTCAACACGTAGATGTTTTTTGTTCTTACTCACAATTTAATTCTAACATACCACAGGGATTAAAATCCCTCGTGCCGTTTCGTTTCCCTCTCAGGTCTAAAGACGCGCTCGTTTCCCACTTACCGCGAGGTCTTATGATCATTAATTCGCAATTACGAATTTCTGTGTTGCACAGTTTACCAATCTACTGGCAACCCTAATTTATCTAAGGTTTTGCCATCTTGCAACAGTGGTTGGATGTCGCTGTCTATTTGGATTTTACCAGTAGAGAGGACTAAAGCCCGTTGGGTGACTCTTCCTAGCCATTGGAGATCATGGGAAGCTATTAACATGACTTTAACAGGCAATTTTAATAATACTTGGGCTAAATGTCGTCGCCATGCTGGATCAAGTCCGTTGGTGGGTTCGTCTAAGATGAGAATGGCAGGATCTAGGGCTAAAATTGCGGCTAAGGCGGCTAAACGTCTTTGTCCTCCAGAAAGTTCATGGGCGGAACGATGGGCGTAGGACTCTAATCCAAAGTCCGCTAATAGTTGATGGGCTTTATCTTTAGCGGCTATAGATGAGACACCATAATTAAGAGGTCCGAAAGTAACATCTTCGAGGATTGTGGGCATAAATAATTGGTCGTTAGCATCTTGGAACGTAAAACCAATTTGTTGCCGTACTTCTGGCAAAGTATCTGGTAATAAGGGGATACCGTTAATCCAGATTTTGCCGTTTTGAGGATGTTTTAAGCCAATGAGGTTTTCTAGTAAGGTGCTTTTTCCTGAGCCTGTAGCACCCATTAAAGCGACGCGATCGCCTGTTTGTAGGCTAAAAGAAATTTCTTGTAGTACGGGTTGCTGGTGCGAATAGGCATATACCAGATTTTGGACTTCAACGACATTTGTATGCGGTTGAGAAAGGGAAATTTGGGGATTAGAAGTTAATGATGTCAAGATTCACCACTCAAATAACAGTAAGGTAGGAACTTAGGGTTAAACAAGTAGCTGTCACCCCAGCTATTAACAAGATAAAACGTTCTTTTGGTTTGAGGGGGGAATCTAGGGGTAATTGTCCGTTATATCCACGGGCTACCATAGCAGCATAAACTCTTTCGGCTCTGTCTAAGGTGCGGAGATACAACGCCCCAATCATTGAAGCACTGGCATAGCGTAACCATCCTCCAGCACCTTTTAGCCCTCGTAATTGGGCGCTGCGCTGCATTTGCGTTACTTCTAAAAGTAATATTTCTAAATATTGCGCGGCTAAGATCAGGTTTTCCTTTAATGGTGCAGGTATTGGTAAGCTTTTGAGGGCGATACCCAAACTGTGGGGGGGTAAGGTTAATAAAAAACTATTCATGGCAATTAAACAAATTAGGGAACGCAGCAGCAAAAAACTAGCTCGTTCCCATCCCAATGGTAAAGCCATCAATGATAGAAAAATTAATTCTGCACCGAGTAATCCGCCTAATTTGCGAATGGGTACTTGTAAGATACAAACCCAAATAAGGGCGATCGCCCCATATACTAGTAAATTAGACCAAGTATGATGTTTTAAAAAAGCTGCCCCAATCACAATGATCAGGGATAACTGCAAGCGTAATGGTAAGGAAATTTTAAGCATTATTCGGTTTTATCACTTTGGCAATTCCAAAAGCCACAGCAAAGCAAGCTGTAGAACCCACTAAACCAGCAATACTTGTCCCAATTTGTCCTAAACCTTTAATCTCATAGTCAGCCAAAGGTGTTGGTACAATTACCCGCACATTTTCAGCTAAGTTGATAAAACCCACGTTTTCTGCTACTTTTTCTAAACCATCTGGCCAAGCAGAAGCAAATAGAGACAACACACCTGAAATTAGCAAAATACTGACAACGGGAACTAACCAGCCTCTAACTTTGTGTTCTTCACCTGGTAATAAATCTGGACGGGCTGTGGCTAGATAGGTTAATACACCCCCGGTAATTAATCCTTCTCCAATACCAATCAAAATATGTACACCTGTCATGGTGGGTAAAACGATGTTGGCTGGTGCTGTCCCAGACAGGGCTAATTCAATGGCACAAGCGACTGCGGCGACAACTACGCTAACTGCGGCTGCTATGCCTGCTGCTAGGGGTAAACGCCGTTGAGAACCGCCCAATAGTCGTTGTAAGGTTTGGGTTAATCCCCACGCTACCCACACGCCGATTACTCCCATGTTTAAAATATTTGCACCCAAGGCGGTGATACCACCATCAGCAAATAGCACAGCTTGAATAATTAAAACTGTGGCAATACATAGCATTCCCGCCCAAGGACTACCTAAAATAATGGCAGCTAAAGCTCCTCCTAATAGGTGGCCGCTGGTCCCCCCCGCTACAGGAAAATTAATCATTTGGGCGGCGAAAATAAAGGCTGTGGTTAAGCCGAGAATGGGGGCGCGACGAATGCCAAAGGCTGTTTGCGATCGCTCAAAAGCCACAAATAAAGCGGCTGCACTGGCTAAACTGGTAGCGGCTGCAACTGGCACAGAAATAAATCCATCGGGTATGTGCATGAGATTGGTGTTTTTTTAATGTGTTTTTTGCAAACTAATTGTAAGTAATATAACGACTAACAAAATTAATAGCAAACTAAAATTTAGCTCCTTTGACAATACCCTATTGGTAGATATTTTGGGATTTTATTTAGGATAATTTTTCAATAAAAAATACGTCAAATTATATATTTGTTTTTTGAATTGTTAACATTTATAAATCTTTATGACATATTCTCATAATTCTAACTGCTACGGATATTATATTTAGCAGTTCCTATTACTGTTTACAATGAATTTTTTATACTGCCTTTTATTCAATCAGTTATTAAAACAAATCAACTTTATTTAGTAGTTTATAATATTGAAAAAGAGGTAATAGCAGAATGGCAAAATTAGCAGAATATCGGCAATATATTCAGAACTTACTGAAACAACACGCTAGTATGGTTTGGGATAAACGCATTCAAGCACAGACAATTTTTGATCTTGAAAATAACCATTATCAATTAATTTATGTAGGTTGGCGTGATCAAAATCGTATTTATGGACCTGTTTTACATCTATAGGGCTACTATTTGATTTTTGAACAAGCTGTAAACCGTAAACCCCATCGAATCAACGATTGAGTCTCAGTATAATGAACAACAATCAAACCGGATTCCTATAGATATTATTGATGATAAAATCTGGATTCAGCAAGATGGTACAGAGGTAGGAATTGCTAATGAATTGGTTGAATTAGGTGTACCGAAAGAAGATATTGTTTTAGGTTTTCAATTGCCTTCAGTCCGCAAATATACAGATTTTGCTGTTAGTTAATTAAATTTCAATTGTCTGATAGCGAAGCGTGGCGTAGTTGAGGGGGCGACAAAATAGTCTAAAAAGCTTATCAGATAAAGATTATACCGATTTATGGTAAAAAAAGATAGAAGCACTTTTCTCAATAAGGACTATCTATTGATAATATTACCTGAATTCTACAAAACACACATAAAAAATCAATTAAATCTGGCAGAGTATATCTTTGATTACCCAACGATTATCTGACGCTAGTTTGCACTCCTTGGATATTTCAAAGTTTTGTGGTGTTGTTTCTTGTTGTTTCTCTTTTCTATACATTTTAACGCTTTTTGCTGCAAGAGGTTTTACCCATTTTAACCCTTTTT
>NZ_JAQMTJ010000229.1:0-16032 GCF_028330815.1 Dolichospermum lemmermannii CS-548 | reverse complement strand
CTACTCCCCTACTCCCCTACTCCCCCTACTCCTACTTCCCCTGGTTAGTAAACCAGGAGTTTAAAAGAGGTAAATACAGATTTACAACCTATGCAGCAAATTCAAGCCGTGCGAATCAGTACCACAGGTGCTAAATAAATCGAATTTTTCCGCTAATTGTTGAACTTCCTCAGTTTCCACCACACTAGGTTTCCAGGGTTTAGGGTTATTGTAAGCGTAGAAAGTCTCAACACCATCAATACCATCACCCGCAGCCGCAGGAATGAGGTCAAAATGCGATCGCCTATACCGGGCTGGGTGAGCAAGTACCGCTAGTCCTCCCGCTTCGTGAATAGCTGTAATCACGTTAACTGCTTGATAAGCCTTGCCGACACTAGGAATTTTTTGTAAGTATGGCTTCATACTGGGATGTTCTGACTCAAAAGCATAAGCCAGAATGTGAACTTCATTATCCAGCAGATTGGCATTAATTTCTGCACCACTCCACAAATATGGAACATGAGCATCAGAATTACTCCACTTCCAATCTTCCAACCAAGTCAGGGCTGCTTGGTAGCCACTGATACTGTGATGATCAGTGATAGCCAGACCTTTTAAGCCAATTGCGATCGCTTGATTCATCAAATCACCCGGTTCTAGTTTGCCATCCGAGTGAACCGTGTGCATATGAAAATTAAATAACTGGGGACAACTTTGTGCATCAATGCGTTGGAATACTTGCTTTAGTAGTTCCTTAGAAACAGTAGTCCGGGCAAAATTTATAACCATAACCCCTCTACACGAAAATTACATTTTTCTCAAAACACCAACACGCCACACTTATAAATGAGATATAACCAATACCACTAACCAGTAAATACAGATACTTCCTCAACTGCACCAATTGATTTTTGCAATATGTTAAGACTACGTTAGCAAATATTAACGCTGATGGCGATGAGTATTTTTAATTACTTCCATCAAGAGAATATGAATTTTGCGTATAGGTTCTATCTGTATACCACCATTGTTACAACAAACCGACTAATTCACCTGCTCCAGTGACAACTTCACCAATTATATTAGCGGAGATATCCTGAGATTGAAAATGAGTCATTACCTGTTCTGCTTGCTGGGGTGGAACTAATAACACAAAGCCAATACCCATATTAAATGTATTATACATAGCCTCAGCACCCACAGAACCAGCCGCAGCTAACCAATGGAAGACAGGAGGAATAGTCCAACTATCAGAGATAATTCTAATTGATTGACCCTTACTTAAACATCTAGGTAAATTTTCTGGTAAACCGCCACCAGTAATGTGAGCCATGCCATGAATTTCTAAACCTGATTGCAACGCTGCTAAAACAGATTTTACATAAATGCGTGTAGGCGTGAGACAAGTTTCCCCAATAGATGCACCATTTAATAAATCTGGGGTATCAGTCCAAGCAAAACCACCATCACTGACAATTTTTCTGACCAAACTCAACCCATTGCTATGGACACCTGAACTAGCTAAACCGATAGCTACGTCACCCACCTGCACCTGAGAACCATCTAGCATTCGGCTTTTTTCCACAATTCCTACGCAAAAACCCGCCAAATCGTATTCACCAACTTGGTAAAAACCGGGCATTTCCGCCGTTTCTCCCCCCAATAAAGCCGAACCAGCTAATTTACAACCGGTAGCGATTCCTGCAACAACCTGAGTTAATTGTTCCTTATCTAACTTACCTGTAGCCACATAATCTAGAAAAAACAGCGGTTCTGCACCCGATGTCAACACATCATTAACGCACATCCCCACCAAATCTATGCCCACAGTATCATGACGATTGAGAATTTGAGCTATTTTCAGTTTTGTCCCCACACCATCTGTCCCGGAAACCAAAACTGGTTCTTTGTAACCTGTGGGGAGTTGAAAGCAACCACCAAAGCCACCTAGCCCCCCTAAAACCTCTTTTCTAAAGGTGCTGTGAACCAAATTGCGAATTTGATCTACAAAAGCTCTACCCGCTTCAACATCAACGCCTGCATCCCGATAATCCATGCCTAATTACACCGTTATCAATTCATAATTTAGGTTATTATTATCACACAAATTATGTACTCAAGACTTTTTTTGATAATTTGTGATTAATCCCGATCAATCATTGTATCCTAAATAATCAAAGATTGCTATCTAAAAATTTGGTAAATCAAGTGAGTAGCCAACTAACCCAATTTTATTACACAGCCCAGCACAAACCAAACCAATTGATTTATGGTAGCGGTCAAACCGCAGTAATTACAGGGTGGATGGTGAAGCAATCTGTAGCTAAACATCTACAATCAAACGAATATGCTGTAATTGGACAGTTATACTCACCTACCAGGGGTATCAACTTACTAATTCGCAATTTGTTACTAAATCCCCACGTTCACTATTTAGTTATTCTCAACGCTACCAAAGAAGATAAAAACGCCGGTGCTTGTCAATGTTTAGGCGATTTTTTCCGTCATGGTGTGGAAGAAAATATTAGTGATGCGGGGCGAAAATCTTGGGTAATTCGTTCTCAAATTCCTGGTTATATTGATATTGATATTGATATCAATGCCTTGGAAAAATTACGCCATTCCGTAGAAATTCAAGACGCTATATCAATTTCTGATGCTGTCGAGAAAATTCAATATTACGCCCAAAAAGAAATAGTAGCACCTTGGGGAATGCCTGTAGAATTTCCCATGACTACAGTTGAACCAACCGTTTTACCAGGAACACGCTATGGACACAGAATTGAAGGCAAAACTATTGCTGAAACTTGGGTAAAAATCATTCACAGAATTAAAACCACTGGCACAATTAGACCAACTGGTTATGATGGTAAATGGCAAGAATTGATAGATTTAATGGCAGTTGTCACCGACGAACCGGAAGATTTCTATTTTCCCGAACCCAATTATTTACCAATTGATAGAAGTTTCTTAGAAGAATATATTTCCCAAATTTTAGATGATGCACCTAATCGAGAAGGAGTAAAATACACTTATGGGCAACGTTTACGTTCTTGGTTTGGACGAGATCAAATTGAACAGGTAATTGAAAAACTAATTGGAGAAATTGATGCTGCTAGTGCAGTTATGACTTTATGGGATGTGAAGGATCATGAAAAAGGTGGTAGTCCTTGTTTGAATCATATTTGGTTAAGAGTAGTAGATAACGAATTATCATTAACTGCTGTTCTTAGAAGTAATGATATGTTTGCAGCTTGGCCAGCTAACGCAATGGGGTTGAGGTCTTTGCAAAAACATATTAGAAATGAGATTTGTCAACGTTCTCAATATGATTTGAAGCTAGGACCATTGATAACTCTGAGTCAGTCTGCTCATATTTATGATGATACTTGGGGTAATGCTGAACAACTAATTAAAGAACAATATTCTGCAATTTGTAAAAAATTAGATTACTATGATCCCGCAGGTAATTTTTTAATAGAAATAGCAGAAGAGAAAATCATTGTTACACATACAACTCCTGGTAGTGGAGAAATTGTCGGTTGTTATTCTGGGAAAAATCCTTTGAAATTGATCAAAGAAATTTGTGCTGCAATACCAGCAATACGTCCAGATCATGCAGGATATTTAGGTATGGAATTGCAAAAAGCTTCTGAGTGTTTCAACACTGGGAAAAAATATATTCAGGATAGTAAACTATGATTGTTCATGAACAAAGACCAACATGGGATGAATATTTCCTAATGTTGGCTAAATTAGCCGCAACTCGCTCAACTTGTCTTGCTTTTCCGGTGGGTGCTGTAATTGTTAAAAATAAGCAAGTTGTAGCCACAGGTTATAATGGCTCACCGTCAGGCTCGGCTCATTGTACAACCCAAGGATACTGCTATCCAGGTTTAAGTAGCTGCGATGCTAGTAAAATACTACCATCAAGGGCTGTACACGCGGAAGCAAATGCGATCGCTCAAGCGGCAAAGTATGGTATATCTACAGATGGATCAAGTATATACGTAACGTTAGAACCCTGTTTATCTTGTTTAAAGTTAATTATCTCCGCTGGAATCAAAGAAGTATTTTATGAAACTTCCTTTAACAGTGGAGAAAAAGCTTTAGTTAGAGATTCCTTTGTTAACGAAGGTTTAGTCACAATTAAGCAAGTTCAACTTTCTGAAAATATAGCCAAAAAAGCTGCTTCTTTCCTTTTATCTTCCATATCTGTGAGTGATTTTGTTAATACTTAAGGTTGATGACTGCGACGAATTTCCGTAATTTGATCTGCCACATCTAAAAGAGACGTTGGCATCTGAGAACCTGTGAGAATAATATCAACATGAGGAGGACGGTGAGAAAGAAACTCTAACACCTCAGTTTCCGGAATTAAACCGAAATTAATCGCTAAACTCAACTCATCTAATACCAGTAAAGAATACTTACCTTCATTAACTACCTTTTGGGTATGTTGCCAAAGTTGTTGTAGAGCCTGATTTTCCGCTGCGTCCAAATCGGAATTATCAATACAACGGGGCAAATCACAGCGAATCCAATCTAAATGTTTTCCCATTTGGGTAGGTCGTTCATGTCCTTGACGAATACCACCTTTGAGGAACTGGACTATTAATACTGGTGTACCTTGTCCAGCAATTCTCAGCGCTTGTGCCATGACGCTCGTAAAAAAGCTCCGCTGGGAACTAGTAAAAACTTGCAATAGTCCTTCTACGGAATATGGTAAGCTGAGAGTCGAATTTAGACCTGGGGTTTCTAGTTGGGCAACCATAAGGCAAAGTTTAAAAACTCACTATAAATTTAACGACTTACAATTAAATGCAAATCTTCGCTGATAGCAAAACATATAGTTATCATACAGCAGTATTCATAACTAAAACCGCCTTGATATTTAGTTTTAACTTTTTCACTGATTTAGAGATATTTTTTCTACAAATGATTTAAGATTGCTATAACAAAATATCCTGCAAAAATAGTGAATTTTATATATGAGGGTTAAGTTGTGGTGAGATTAGTAATTTTAGGAGGTTCAGGGGCAGGAAAAAGCACTCAAGCCCAAAGGCTTGGTAAGTTTTTTGATGTTCCCTTGGTTTCTAACGGTGAAACTTTACGAGCAGCCATATCTGGAAATAGTCAAAATAGTGCCTATGGTGAATTAAATGATTTAGTTATGGAAGCTAAACCTTATTTGGAAGATGGAGAGTCAGTTCCAGATGAAATGATGATTGAATTTATTAAAGTCCGTCTCAAGCAAGTCCTAAATAATGGTAATTGGTAATTGGTGATTGGTAATTGGTAATTGGTAATAAATAGTTTTATTGCTATTACTCAGTTATTCTATAAGGCAGTAAGCAAAAATTTTGAGGCAACTTCGATGACTTGGCAACGTCCTGACGGGAGAACCCCCTGTGAACTCCGTCCCCATAGTTTTTATCCTAATTTCACCCGCTTTGCACCTGGTTCTGTTTTAGCTAAATGTGGTGATACTCAAGTTCTGTGTACCGTAAGCGTTGCGGAAGGAGTACCTAGATTTTTAACTGGTAGTGGTAAGGGTTGGTTGACGGCTGAATATAGAATGTTGCCTTCTGCTACCCAGAAACGCCAGGAACGGGAATTAATGAAATTATCGGGCAGAACACAGGAAATTCAGCGTTTAATTGGGCGGAGTTTAAGGGCTGCCTTGGATTTTGAGGCTTTAGGAGAACGGACGCTAACTGTGGATGCAGATGTATTACAAGCGGACGCAGGAACGAGGACAATGGCAATTACAGGGGGGTTTGTGGCTTTGGCTCATGCTATTTCTCAATTATTGCAGCAGGGAGTTTTAGAGCGATCGCCTTTATGTGGACAAATAGCAGCAGTTTCTGTAGGCTTGTTGGAGGGTGAACCATTTTTGGATCTTAACTACGTTGAAGATGTAGCCGCAGATGTGGATTTTAACGTAGTCATGAATCATAAAATGGGAATTATTGAAGTTCAGGGAACAGCCGAAGCAGGTAGTTTTAGCCGTGAACAATTAAATCAAATGCTAGATTTTTCTGAACAAGGTATCCAGCAATTATTAACTGCTCAAAGAAATGCAATTAGTGATTGGAATACTTTGTTTATCGAAGGTTAAGTTGTCATAATTTCCAAGTACCAAAATTCAATTAGTGGCCGTAAACTGCTTGCAACCAAAAAGAAATTTAGAACAATCTTGGATAATTCGCTGTTTGTCATCATTTCTGTTGTTCGGTCAAATTCTATTGCATTTCCTGCGCGGAAAAACCTACTATCGCAAAATATTAGAACATATGGTAACGGCAGGCCCGGCTTCTATTTCTCCAGTCTTGCTAGTTAACGGTTTTGCGGGGATGATTTTCACTATTCAAACCGCTAGGGAATTAGTGAGATTTGGGGCTGTAGATAGTGTTGGAGGTGCATTTGCTTTAGCATTTTGTCGAGAACTAGCGCCGATTCTTACTGCTAGTATTATCGCTGGACAAGTTGGTTCAGCTTTTGCTGCGGAATTAGGGGCAATGCGGGTGACGGAGCAGATTGACGCTTTATATATGCTCAGAACAGATCCGATTGATTATCTAGTTTTACCTAGAGTCATTGCTTGCTGTTTGATGATGCCTGTAATGATGATTTTTGCTGTAGTCACAGGTATAATTGGCGGGGCTTTTGCGGCTGCACAATTTTATCAAGTTGTTCCCGAAACATTTTTAGAATCGGTGAGAGCGTTTTTATTACCATCAGATATTTTTATTATTTTACTTAAAGGGTTAATTTTTGGGGCTATAGTTTCTGTTAATGGCTGTAATTGGGGACTGACAACTCAAGGAGGTGCAAAGGAAGTGGGAGAGTCAGCCACAACAGCAGTTGTTACTACTTGGGTGGCAATTTTTATTATGGATTTTATCTTGGCTGTGCTACTGTTTGAAAAACCTATATTGTAATTTTAGGTTTATTTAGAATAATACTGCTTGACGCATGGTAACATATAAGTTACTATAAGACTGTCTCTGTTATGAAAGTTGAAGAATATCTTAAAGAAGATGGTTCCAGTCCTTATCAAGAATGGTTTGATGGATTGAATGCTCAAGCTGCTGCGAAGGTTACTGTTGCTAAGTTTCGTTTGGAGTTAGGTAATACATCAAATGTTAAATGGTTTGAGGGAATTGGTGAATATAAAATTGATTGGGGTCCAGGATATCGGATTTATCTGGCTCAGGATGGTAAGCAGCTTATAGTATTATTTGGTGGGGGAACAAAGAAAAATCAGCAATCTGATATTAGTCGTGCTAAAGAATTGTACCAAGAGTACAAAAAGCGAAAAAAAGAACTTACGATAAATCAAGAGACTGACAACAAGAATAAAGAGAAAAGGTAGTTATTATGGCACTTACTAGAGATTTCAAAGAAACTATTAACGCACGAGTGGAAAAAGATTCTCACTTCACAATAGCTCTACTTGATGAAGCTATTTTTCTCTTCCTGAATGGTGAACCAGAAACAGCAAGATTGATTTTGAGAGATATTGTTAATGCAACGGTAGGTTTTGAACAATTGGCAATTGAAACGTCTAAACCTAGCAAGAGTTTACACCGGATGTTATCGGCAAAAGGTAATCCGACAATGGATAATTTGACTGCTATTTTGAATGTTTTGCGGAAAAAGCTGAATATTGATATCAATGTTCAAACGACAGTTATTTCTTCTTAAAGATTTTATTTATTGTTTTTGTCTAGTAACTTTTGAGAAAATATGAATAAGAAAACACAAAAACAAACAGAACTAGCTCTATCTGTTGTGTTTATTTACCGATGTATCCTTTATTCTCTCAACAATCCCCTGCGGTGATGATCAGCGATTAGTACAACTGACTACTGACAACCAACCACAAATAATGATAAAGAAGGTGGAGGCCGATAATTTATGGCTTAACTTGATGATATTAAAAGTTTCTTGAGTTAAACCGGAAAATTGTCAGAAGTTCGCTATGGTATTGCCAAGAAACAAGCTATGTAATGATAATGCCATGAACAAAACTGTTGAAGTCCTACCGGATGTATCGGCACTCGTCCAACGGGCGCTAGAATTGATTCTGTCGAAAGTAGAAACTGCTATTAGTGAACGGGGACAATTTACAATTGCTTTATCAGGTGGCAGCACACCAAAACCGTTGTATGAAGCCATCGCTAATCAAAAGTTGCCTTGGGATAAAATTCATGTATTCTGGGGAGATGAGCGTTATGTTCTGGCAGATCATCCTGATAGCAATGAACTGATGGCGCGACGAGCATGGTTAGATCAGGTTGCTATTCCCCAGACTAATATTCATGCTATCCCCACTTTGTCGGCTAATCCAGAGGTGGATGCAGCTAAGTATAACCAGCATCTCCAAACATTTTTTAATTCTACATCGGGAGAGTTCCCGGCATTAGATGTAGTTTTACTGGGAATGGGTGATGATGCCCATACTGCATCTTTGTTTCCCCACACAAAAGCTCTCAAGGTGTGCGATCGCCTAATCACTGTTGGTAATAAAGATGATAATCTCCGCATCACCTTTACTTACCCATTTATTAACGCGGCTCGCAGTGTGATTTTTTTGGCTGCTGGTGCTAACAAAAGACCGGCTTTAGCCCAAATTTTCGCACCTGTGGCAGATGATTTCGTCTATCCATCTCGGCTAATTAAACCCCAGGGAGAACTTTACTGGTTGTTAGACGCAGCCGCTGGTTTGGAACTTCAACACTAACTATGATTCTTGAGATTTGGATGATTTAGATAATTAAGAATAATCACCAATGATCAACTTGTTCTCACTCTAAGTAATTGTTAGCATTAAACGCTAAAGTTACTTATGTGCTTGTCAGTAATATTTTTACAACGACCTTCACTAAGGCTTAAATCCATGATCGTCTGCCCTAATTGCAATCATCCCAACCCAGACGGCGCTGTTCAATGTGAAGCTTGTTATACGCCGTTACCAGCTACAGCTAGTTGTCCTAATTGTGGAGCAACTGTACAGTCAGATGCCGCTTTCTGTGGTCAGTGCGGTTACAATCTCCATTTTGGTGTTACTCCCGCAGTTACCCCAACTATTGCGATTAAGCCTGTACAACCAGCGCCAGTGGTCGCTCCTGACCTGATGATGCAACTGTTACAGCCCGATGCTTTAGAAATTGCGCCCGCCGCCAATCCTCCTGTTAGCGCTATTCCCGCCCCTGCACCGGTGGCTGTAGTTCAGGAACAAGCTGTTTATGTTCCTTCTGTAACACCAGCGCCAGAAGTTTATATTCCCCCTGTACTGACACCCGCACCTGTAGTTCAGGAACAAGCTGTTTATATTCCTTCTGTCCCTGCACCGGTAGCACCTGAACCAGAAATTTATATTCCGCCTGTGCTGACAGCCCCACCTGCGCCTGTAGCACCAGAACCGGAAGCTTATATTCCTCCTGCTTATGTACCTCAGATCGATCCCCTCACAGTTCCTGAAGTAGCCCCAGCCGCACCACAAGTAAAGGTGGCAAATACGCAATTGCAACAGGTAGTAGCACGGTTATTCCATGTTCAAGCTAACCAAGAAATAGAATTACCACAAAATCTCTCGGTTGTGCATATTGGTAAGCCGAATGATCGTATTCCTCCAGATATAGATGTTTCTGGGTTCCCAAATTCGGAAATTGTTTCGCGGATTCACTCAGACATTCGGATTGAGGGAGATGCTTGTTATCTAGAAGATGCAGGTAGTTCCAATGGTACTTATGTCAATAACTTACCTCTGTTACCTGGAAACAGACATCGCCTCCGTCCAGGCGATCGCATCAGCTTGGGTAAAGGAGATTTAGTCACTTTCTTGTTTCAACTCTCTTAGGAATAGGGAATAGGGAATAAATATTTCCCCCTGCTCCTATCACCATAGCTGATTAACTCTTGTTGCTAGTTATCCCATAAACTAGATAACTAGCAACTTGGGTAATAACATGATTAATGATATAGAGTATATCAGGCAAGCTGAAGCTAATCGCGTAGAAATTCTCAGCGAAGCACTACCTTACATTCAACAATTCGCTGGTCGTACCGTTGTGGTTAAATACGGTGGCGCAGCCATGAAGGATAGTAACCTCAAAGATAAAGTTATTCGTGATGTGGTCTTTTTATCTTGCGTTGGCTTGCGGCCTATTCTAGTGCATGGTGGTGGTCCAGAAATTAATAGTTGGTTAGGCAAGTTAGGAATTGAAGCGCAATTTAAAAATGGTTTGCGTGTTACTGATGCAGCAACAATGGATGTAGTGGAAATGGTGTTAGTGGGGCGGGTAAATAAAGAAATTGTCGCTTTGATTAACCAAGCTGGAGGAATGGCTGTAGGGCTTTGTGGTAAGGATGGTAACTTAATTACGGCTCGTCCTCAAGGTGATGAAGGGATTGGGTTTGTGGGGGAAGTTAGTAATGTCAATATCAAAATTTTAGAAACACTTGCTAGTAATGGCTATATTCCCGTTGTTTCCAGCGTGGCTGCTGATGAAACTGGACAGGCTTATAATATTAACGCGGATACGGTAGCGGGGGAAATAGCCGCAGCTTTGGGCGCAGAAAAGTTAATTTTGCTGACTGATACCAGAGGAATTTTAAGAGATTATAAAGACCCTTCTACTTTAATTCCGAAAGTGGATATTCGGGAAGCGCGGCAATTAATTACTGATGGTATAGTCAGTGGAGGGATGATTCCTAAAGTGAATTGTTGTGTGCGATCGCTTGCTCAAGGAGTCAAGGCTTCACATATAATTGATGGGCGGATTCCTCATGCTTTACTGTTAGAAGTATTTACAGATGTGGGAATTGGGACAATGATTCTCGGTTCTCATCAGTCGAAACAATAATCGAGATTGGGGACAAGTTACAGCAAAATTAATTCGGAAGGGTTTAGCAATGCTAAACCCCTACAGGATTCATTGGTAAAATTTCATTTACCTACAATCTGCGGTAAGTTAAAATTCAAGTTATTGAGTAACAACTGACAACTGACAACTGTACGGGCGAAGCATTTAGAGAACTATTTTTGGCAATGATCGATAATTTATCTTCCAAATGCTTCGCCCCTACTGACAACTAACAACTGACTCATAAATAACCAATGAATAATTTTCTCAAACAAACCTTAGCAAGTTTAATTGGCAGTTTACTAGGACTGACAATTTTCTCTGGAGTCAGTACAGTGGGATTCTTATTAATATTAATTGCGGTTGCTAGTTCTCAAAGTTCAACCCCAACAGTGAAAGATAAGTCAGTTTTAGTTTTCGACTTGTCTATGAAGATCACCGATAGTGAACCTAATTCCAGTCAATTATTGCAAAAAACTTTTAGCGGTGTTGAAGAAAATAACATCACATTGCGGAAAGTTGTGGAAACGTTAGATAAAGCCGGACGTGATCAAAATATTGTGGGTATTTATATAGATGGAACTAATGCTAATAGTGCAGTTGGTTATGCTTCCTTGAAAGAAATCCGTCAAGCATTAGAAAAATTCCGTAAAACTGGTAAAAAAATAATTGCTTATAGTACAGATTGGAGTGAAAAAGAATATTATTTAAGTTCTGTAGCCAATCAAGTTATAGTTAATCCTATGGGAGCAATGGAAATCAACGGTTTAAGTTCACAACCAATGTTCTTAGCGGGGGCATTTGAAAAATATGGTGTTGGGGTGCAGATTGTGCGGGTGGGTAAATTTAAGGGTGCAGTAGAACCGTTAATCCTCAATAAACTCAGCCCAGAGAACCGGGAACAAACGCAGAAATTGTTAGATGATGTGTGGGGAGAGTGGCGGAAATCTGTGGGTACAAGTAGAAACATTCTACCCCAAAAATTGCAAGCGATCGCTAATAGTCAACCAATTTTAGAAGCCACAGCAGCTAAATCTAATGGTTTAGTAGATACAATTGCTTATGAAGATCAAGTATTCACCGGCTTAAAAAAATTAACTGGTAACAGTGAAAAAGATAAAACATTCACAAAAATCAGCTTGAGTAATTATGCAGAAGTTCCTGGAAAATCCTTAGATTCAGATCATAAAATTGCCATTGTTTATGCAGAAGGAGAAATAGTCAACGGTAGCGGTGACGAAGGACAAATTGGCGGTGATAACTTTGCAAAAATATTCTCAAAAATTAGGCAAAATAATCAAATAAAAGCAGTAGTTTTAAGAATTAATAGCCCTGGTGGTAGTGCTACCGCAGCCGAAATCATGCAGCGAGAAATCAAATTAACTCGTCAAATTAAACCCGTCATCGTTTCCATGGGAGATGTGGCTGCTTCCGGTGGTTATTGGATTGCTAGTGATTCCAACCGCATTTTTGCCCAAGCTAACACAATTACAGGTTCTATTGGTGTTTTCGGCGTATTATTTAATGGTCAAAAATTGGGCAATAATAATGGCATAACTTGGGATACAGTTAAAACGGCTCAATATGCAGATCAACAAACCATTTCCCGTCCTAAATCACCTCAAGAATTAGCAGTTTATCAACGCAGTGTTAACCGCATTTATAACCTATTCTTGGAGAAAGTTTCCCAAGGACGGAAAATCCCAACTGCAAAAGTAGCAGAAATCGCCCAAGGAAGAGTTTGGTCAGGAACAGCAGCCAAACAAATCGGTCTAGTTGATGAAATTGGTGGGTTAAATGTAGCCATTGAATATGCAGCTAAACAAGCAAAATTAGGAACTGAT
Source organism: Dolichospermum lemmermannii CS-548 (assembly GCF_028330815.1). Taxonomy (NCBI): domain Bacteria; kingdom Bacillati; phylum Cyanobacteriota; class Cyanophyceae; order Nostocales; family Aphanizomenonaceae; genus Dolichospermum; species Dolichospermum lemmermannii. The sequence goes on along the minus strand of NZ_JAQMTJ010000229.1, from coordinate 3,335 downwards.
TGGGAAATACAAGAATATCCCAGAGTTAGTACATTTCCGGAACGCTTATTTGGTAAAAAATTAGATGAAACAAAAGCCAAACTAGGAATAGAAAAAACCCAAACTAAAAATTCCAACCCCCTCATAAATGAATTGGGAAAATTACAACAGGAAATAAAAACTTTACAAACAATGAATGATCCTCAAGGGATTTATACTCGTTTACCCGTTAACTTCAAAATTGAATAGGGAATAATTATTAATCCAACTCCTCCTAGTACCGCAGGGCTTGCTGAATAAGATTAGGAAGAATAACAGATCAGGGTTTCAGATTTTTTTGTTGTCGAAAAGTGCAAGGTTTTGGCTGATGGTGTCTCAAAATAGGTGCATTTTTCTTTGTCGGATTTGGAAAATTGAGGATATCCAGATAGTTGAAACTGTTCCCAGTTAAGAGTTAAGAGTTCCCTGCCTTCACAGACAACTTATTCAGCAAACCCTAATTAACTAATAGCTTTTTGTTGCTGATATAACTGCTTAAATAAAGCTTGCTGTTGTTTATGATCAACAATTGGTTGCGGATAATTTGTTCCATAATAATCTAACGGGGGAATTTTCCCAGTTACCAAATATTCTGGATCTACATAACGCAATTCTGGTATCCATTGCCGAATATACTCTGCTTCTGCATCAAATTTTTGGGTTTGACTAGCTGGATTAAAAATGCGTAATGGTTGGGGGTCCATACCACTAGAAGCACTCCATTGCCAACCTCCATTATTAGCAGATAAATCACCATCAATGAGTTTCTGCATAAAATATTTTTCTCCCCATTGGGGATTAATAATTAAATCTTTAGTCAAGAAACTGGCAACAATCATTCTACATCTATTGTGCATCCAGCCTATTTCATTTAATTGCCGCATAGCCGCGTCAACTATAGGATAACCTGTTTTGCCCTCACACCAAGCCTGAAAATATGTTTCATTATTTTGCCAAGGGAAGGTTTTAAAAGTATCCCTATATGCACCGTTAGCTAAGGCTGGAAAATGGTACATAGCGTGTTGAAAAAATTCCCGCCATGCTAATTCTTTTTGCCATGTTTGGATACTGGCATTTACTTCTTCACTATTACTATTTGCTAAGGCTTCTATAGTAGTTTGCCAAATAGTTCTAATACCAATGATACCAAACTTCAAAGCGGCACTTAATTGAGATGTACCATGAATTGCGGGAAAATTCCGCTGTTCTTGATATCCATTAATAGCAGATTTTGCAAAATTATCTAATTTTTCTTGTGCTGCCAATTCTCCGGGAGAAATTATTAATTCTGCATCCCAAATAAAACCTAAATCTTCAGCAGCAGGTAAATTAATTGTTCCCTCTTGTTGAGCAATTTCTTCTTCTTTAGCTGTTAAATTCTCTAGATTTGCTAAAGTTTTAACAGGTTTAGCTTTAGATTTAGTAATCCAATTTTTCCAGAAAGGAGTATAAACAGTATAGGGAGTTTTTGCACCGCTAAAAATTTCCGTTGGAGAGTGCAATAATTGATCCCAATTATAGTTAAGAAATTCAATTCCTTCAACTTTCAAAGCCTCACTTACTGCTAAATCTCTTATTTGGGAATAAGGTTCAACATCCCAATTCCAAAATACAGCTTTAGCTGTTAATGCTGCTGCTAATTTAGGAATTGCAATAATAGGATCATTCTGTAAAATTAATAATTGACTACCCGCTTGCTGATATCTTTCCTGAAGAGATTGCAAACAGCCAATCATATACTTTACCCTAACGGGGGCAATATCATCACCTTCGAGAATTTGGGGATCTAGACAAAATACACCCACAATCTTCGCACTTTTTTCTCTAGCCGCAGCTAGTCCCGTATGATCAGAAATGCGTAAATCTCGACGATGCCAAAACAGAATTAGATCAGACATGGAATATTAATATAGTTCTGATATACTAAATAAGATTATACCAACTTTATGTAAAGCTGCACAGAATAATCATCATTCATATTTATCTGTGTTTATCCGCGTTCATCTGCGTTCAAATAATCTTAAAATCTTACAATTTAGTATTACACCAAACTTGCACAACCCGACCTGTAACTTCTTGACCAAACCAAGGAGTATTATAAGAAAGTGTCTGAAGATTTGCCTTATTTACCTGCCAAATTTGCAGAGGATTAAATAAAGTTAACTCGGCTTTTTCACCGGGTTGAATCGCTTTAACTTCTTGTTGTAAACAAGCCGCAGGTTGATGACTCAAAACGCGCCATAATTCCAAAGCTGTAAATTCCCCAGTCGCTACGAGATTTTGCCAAAGTAGGGGTAATGCTAATTCTAAACCAATTGCCCCTGGCGGTGATTCGGCAAAGGCTTGAACTTTCTCCTCATAAGTATAAGGTGCGTGATCAATAGCGATCGCATCTATTACCCCTGTTCTTACCGCTTCCCGCAAGCATAGCATATCTTGGTGATTTCCCAAGGGCGGATCTAAATTCAAGGATGTGTGATAACTTCTAATAGCTGTTGTATCTAGTAAAACGTGCATCCATGTGGTACTAGCGGTAACAGGCACACTTTGAGCTTTAGCTTGAGCAATTAATTCGACACTGCGAGCAGTGGAAACACGCATAATGTGGACTGGTGTACCAATATCCGCAACTAATTCTAATAATGCGGCAATAGCCGTTGTTTCCGCACTGGCTGGAATCGGGGGTAAACCTATTCGCAAGGCTTCCGCACCTTCTCGCATCCTACCATTAGCCGCTAAATGGCGATCGCATGGCCAAAAAGCCACCGGTTTGCCAAAGGGTTGCAGATACTCCAAAACCCGTCTAACTATCCCCAAATTGTCCCAAGGTTTAGCATCAGTAAAACCCACAACCCCCGCTGTGGCTAAATCTGCTACCTCTGTTAATTGTTTACCTGCTAAATCCAAGGTAATTGCCCCCCAGATGTGCAAATGAGGACAAGGTTTTTCCCGATCTCTCTGTTGCTGTAAATGTGCCACTAAAGCGGGTTTATCAATAGATGGTGATGTATCTGGTAAAACACCAATTCTAGTAAAACCACCAGCAGCGGCAGCTTGTAATAAAGAACTTAAAGTTTCTCGTTCTTCAAATCCAGGTTCGCCTGAATGACTATATAAATCAACTAATCCAGCCCCAAGAATTAAGCCTTGACAATCACGAATAGAAGTATCAGCACTAAAATCTGTAATTTGTGGGGCTATCTCTTGAATATAACCATCAATAATTAATACATCTGTTACTGTGTCAGTTTTCTGCACAGGATCAATTACTCTTACTTGTTTTAATAGTTCTTTAGTCATTGGTCATTGGTCATTAG
>NZ_JAQMTJ010000017.1:0-3540 GCF_028330815.1 Dolichospermum lemmermannii CS-548 | reverse complement strand
TTAGGTTCAACAGGGTTTTATCTTGCTCACGAGTTAAAAATACCCTTAAACGAGCGCCCATATTTTAATCACCTCAGTAGATTGATTTTCCGTATTTACTTATCTTTACATAGTTTGATTTCTTTGCGCCGACTTACTTAGGTAGGTTTGGCGGTAATAACAACGGCTTGTGTACCATCTAAAATTACATCATCTATACCTTGAATTTCAAAAGTAGCCGACGCTTGATTAGCGGCAATAATCACCGTAGCAGGAACGGTTGCTTCTGTGGTGTCACTGCTATAAAGTTGCACCAATAAAGGCGTATCTGTGACTACGTTCCGGGTGACAGTGGCGATCGCTTTACCACCATTTTCGTTAATATTATTGGTATTGAAGCTGAGGCTTAAAGTGACTGCATCATTATCAATAATTGCTAGGGTATCTGAACCACTGATAAACCCAGCAGCAGAGGCAATAATTGTGTAATTTTTGGGCAGTTCAATTAAGGTATCATTGACAGCAGTAATATTAAATGTGGCGGAATTTGCACCTGCGGGAATGGTGACTGTAGCAGGTACAGTCAGTTGGGCATTATCGCTATTAACTAAGGTGACTGTTAGGGGTTCTGTAGTTGCAGTATTTCGGGTAATGGTTCCCTGAATTGTATTCCCTTCGTTAATTTGTTCGGCTGTAATATTAACAGTTAAGGTTGGTTTAAAATCATTGTCAATAATGTTGACAACTGCGCTGTTTTGTGCGCCGATGCTTACGCCATTAGTAGGATTAGAAAGACTTAAATTGATAGTTTCATTGCTTTCTAAAATACTGTCATCAATGATGGGAATATTAACTGTTTTACTGATTTCTGCATCAGCAAAGTTGACAGTAATAGGAGTATTATTGTAGTCACTGCCCGCGGTGGCTGTACCATTAGTTAGGTTAATAGTTGCACTAACAGCGCCATCACTTCCCCCTGTACGAGTTAAAGTAACTGCGCTAATAGCCGTACCATTTTCATTAACTGAATAAGCAGTATTGCTAAATTGAATTGTTCCCGATACAGCATCATTATCAACAATATTCAGAGTTGCTGTTTTTTGTGTTCCTAATGTAGCACCGCCTGTAGGGTTAGATAGGGTTAAATTGACGGTTTCTGTCGGTTCATAAACATTGTTGTCAATGATGGGAATAGTAACATTTTTACTGGTTTCTCCATTAGTAAAGGTAACAGTAATGGGACTATTGTTATAGTCACTGCCAGCAGTTGCCGTATTATCTGATGGGGTTAAAATAACAGTAACTTCGCCATCACTTCCCCCTGTACGAGTTAAATTAATACTCGCGGTAGTGCCATTTTCGTTAACAGTGTAGGTACTACTATTTAAGCTAATGATTCCCCGTTGCGGTAAGTCATCGTTAATGATGGTTAAAACTGCTGTAGTTTGGGTTCCTAATGTTGCGCCACCTTGGGGGTTAGATAGAGTTAAGTTGACGGTTTCGTCTGCTTCAAATTGGCTATCGTTAACGATGGGGATAGTGTTGGCTTGAAAATGAGACTCGTAAATAGCATAAAGCCCCTGTCCATCATTACTTTTAGCAATTAATACTCCTTGATTGTCATTAGAATTTAGGTCAATAATTGTGTTACCATTGTTTTGATATAATCGATCTATATTTGCAAAAATTGGATGAGATAAAGAGTTAATAGGAATACTACCGGAAATCGAATTCCATTGATTTGCAAATGACAACCCAAAATTATTCAAGAAATCCTTCCAAGCATTAGCCTCACCCGTAGAACTACCAAAACTTCCAGTTCCCGCCATGAGATAAACATTTCCTCCACTGTTTACATAATCAATTAATACCTGATTATCTACTGAAAGTCCGCCAAGAAAAACTCCATTATATTGTCGTAATGTCTCTAATGTGAATGGCAAATTATGTGCAACCTTCCATTGATGTCCTGCATCAGTTAAAGCTTTAGATAGTTGAGTTCCTGTGAAACCAAAGTTATTGGAATAAGCCAGAAATGATCCTTTCTTTCCATCAGTAAAATAATTAGCAATATTCTGAGCAAATAATTGTGAATCGTCGGGAGCATTACTAAATCCCGAATCGCTCAATGTCCATTCATCATTAGCAACAATAATCTTGCCAGATTTAATTAGACCAACTATTTTACTGGTTTCTCCATTAGCAAATTTGACAGTAATAGGAGTATTATTGTAGTCACTTCCGGCGGTAGCTGTACCATTAGTTAGGTTAATAGTTGCACTAACTGCGCCATCACTTCCCCCAGTGCGAGTTAAAGTAACTGCGGTGACAGGTGTACCATTTTCATTAACTGAATAAGCAGTATTGCTAAATTGAATTGTTCCCGGTATAGCATCATTATCAACAATATTCAGAGTTGCTGTTTTTTGTGTTCCTAATGTAGCGCCACCTGTGGGGTTAGATAGGGTTAGATTAACGGTTTCTGTGGGTTCATAAACGGTGTCATTAATGATAGGAATTGTAACTGTTTTACTGGTTTGTTTATCAGCAAAAGTAACGACGATATCCTGATTATTATAGTCTTCTCCCGCACTTGCCGTGCCATTGCTTAAAACTATAGTAGCACTGACTTCTAAATCGCTTCCCCCGGTGCGCGTCAGGGTGACAGCGACTACAGGTGTACCATCTTCGTTAATACTATAGGTTGCACTGCTAAAAGCTAATATCCCCGGTACAGGAGTATCGTTATCAATAATAGTCAGGGTAGCTGTATTTTGTCCTCCTAAGTTAAAGCCATTACTAGGATTACTCAGGGCAAGATTGATGGTTTCGTTGAGTTCAAAAGTTGTATCATCAACTATGGGAATGGTGACAGTTTTGCTGTTTTCTCCGTCGTTAAAGATGACAGAAATAGGAATTTGATTGTAATCTGATGGAGCCTGTGCTGTGCCATTGGTGGAAATCAAGGTAACACTAACTTGACCAACAAGACTACCAGTGCGAATCACTGTGACTTGTGCTGTTCCAGTTTCATTAACACTATAGATTGCACTGCTAAAAGCGAAAGCATTAACGGGGGTAATATATTCAAACGCACCGGAAGTAAGATTTAATCCTGTGACGTTTTGGAATACCGCAATTAGTTCATCAGGTTCGCTTCCGGCTTTGTCAATGTAGAGGTTAGTATTAGAACCAGAAGTTTCTAGACGGTAGTTAGTGGCTATACCCTGTAATTTAACCTTGTCTTCACTGGGGTTAAAGTCGGTGATTGTGGCATAGTCGTTGCTGCCGTTGGTGGTTATATTGCGATCGTCATAGTAAATATTAGCATTGTCGCCCAAAATAAAGCGATCGCTTCCTGAACCTCCGCTTAAGTTGTCTCTTTCTCCAATACCGGGATTAATATTGTTAGAATTAACACCATTGAGGATGTCATTTCCCCCGACACCGCTAATATTGTCATTCCCTAAACCACCGGATAAGGTTTCATCAGCATTTGTGCCGATGATAGAGTCATCGCCATCTGTACTCGTTAAGGCTTTCGCTACTAAGGTGGCTAGA
>NZ_JAQMTJ010000228.1:0-7455 GCF_028330815.1 Dolichospermum lemmermannii CS-548 | reverse complement strand
TTTAGGAGATAAGCAAGGAGCAATACAAGATTACAACCAAGCTATCAAAATTAATCCTAACAATGACGCAGCTTACTACAACCGAGGATTTGCTAAATATGATTTAGGAGATAAACAAGGAGCAATACAAGATTACAACCAAGCTATTCAGATTAATCCTAATGATGCCGATTACTACTACTTTCGGGGACTTGCTAAATCTAATTTAGGAGATAAGCAAGGAGCAATACAAGATTACAACCAAGCTATCAAAATTAATCCTAACAATGACGTAGCCTACAACAACCGGGGACTTGCTAAATCTGATTTAGGAGATAAGCAAGGAGCAATACAAGATTACAACCAAGCTATCAAAATTAATCCTAACAATGACGCAGCTTACTACAACCGAGGATTTGCTAAATATGATTTAGGAGATAAACAAGCAGCAATACAAGATTACAACCAAGCTATCAAAATTAATCCTAAAATCCTAGACATCCCAATTCAGACAATATTAGAAAATTAAATCCTGAAAATCCTGAAATCCTGGATATCCTGATTCAGACAAAAGAATTTTTGGGGTATGATTGGGAGTGTTTTAATTTGAGTTTAAATTTCTAATTTAATGGATATTAACCAACAAAAAGAACAATTTAGCATCACTTATGTTAGAGCGAGTTTTGGAGAATTGCCATAAAAGTTACCATCAAAGATAGTCAAACACTCAAAACAGTTCAACCTGATGTGATACAAACACACCTCCAAGCTACAGGATGGCAGGAAACAGGAAGAATTTATAATGATGCTGGGGCAATTTGGCGTTTAAAAAAAGACACCGCAGATGAATATGAAATTTTGCTACCTCTTCAACATAATTTAGCAGATTATGCCCAAAGAATTAGCGATATTTTAAAAACATTAGAGATAGTAGAAAATAGAGACCAATTTGATATTTTAAGCGAATTTATCACTAATTATCCTAACTTTACTGTTCAAGGTGTGGTCATGCAAATCGCTACTCCAGAAATTGATAAACTGAGAGGAGAAATTACATTATTAGGTGCAGTGTTTGAGAAATTACAAGAAATTAAAACAGTTTTAGCTAATCAAGATTATATCTTAGCTATTAAAGCTTATCAAGAACGGTTGCAAATTCACTGTATGGGTGATTTAGTGAAAGAAGATAATCATTTTATTCTCAATAATCCGAAAAATTTACAAATTGACTGATGAATATTGACTGATGACGGGTTAATTAATTAAAATTTTGTCTGACAATATTAATGTTGGGTTATGCCGTTGGCACACTTCGTGAACGCTGTCGCTCTACCCAACCTACTTACTACTAACTACTACTATTTTTCATCAATTTGGAATGATTTTATCATCTGTTCTACTGTTGGTAAAAATCTCTCGTAATTACTCTCTGGTGCTGTGTAAATAATCCGATAAGCTGTACTGCCATTTAATATTAAAATATACATATTTTTAATTTTTTGATCACCTTCTTCACCAGTTGCAACTATCATTCTGCTTTTTCTTTTAGCTACGAATCTATCATTTTTATCAACTACGGTTCCTGCTTGTAAATTGTTTTTAATATCCTTTTCTTCGGATTTTTCTAAATTGCCTAAATTTCCTAAAAATTCTTTTGCAGTAATTGTTAATTTGGCTTTTCTATCGGGTTGAACAAATGTTGCTATTTTCCCGGTAAAAGGTTCTGTAGAATAATCACTATCCCAACATTGAGGATATGCAATAGTTAATTTATGGTCTGTGTTTTCATATTTTGAAACTTTTCCTCCACATTCAGGAATGGGACGAATTAAAAATAGAATTATACCACCAATCATAATTAATCCTGCACCCACACCAGCAACTTTTACTAATTTATATTTATTATTAGGATGAGGTAAGGAATTATGAGATGGTGGTGGTAATGTTATTCCAGCAGTTTTAGATTGGGAATGATAAGATGGTGGTGGATTATGATGAGATGGAGTGGGAGAAATTGGTATTTGTTTTAATGCTGCTAAGGCTTCCTTGGCTGATGGATAACGGTCTTTATAATAAGATTCCACCATTTTATCTAGGATATCTGCCAATTGATCACTAACTGTAACGTGATTTCTCCAAATTACTTTTCCTGTGTTACCATCTATTTCTATGTCTGTGGCGAATTTCCCTGTTAATGCTTGAATAGCGATTATTCCTACAGCATAAATATCACTACTTAACTCTGGGTTTCCTATTCTTTGTTCCACTGGTGTATATCCATCTGTGCTAATAGTTGTCGGATTTTTAGGATTGTGTGATTTTTGAATTTCTTTAACTGCACCAAAATCAATAATCACTATTTTTTGATCTTCTGTTCTTCTTCTAATATTGCTAGGTTTTAAATCTCGATGAATGACACCTTGATGATGAATATACTCTAATACCTCTAATATTTCTATCAGTAATTTCACAACATTATCTGTAATTAGAGGAGTACCAAAAGGAATTTCTTCAGTAATATCATGTCCTTCAATAAATTCTTGAACGATGAAAAATTCTTGATCTTCTTCAAGATGTGCTAAAAGTGTTGGTATTTGTGAATGGTTTCCTAATTTTCCTAATGTTTCTGCTTCTCGTTGAAATAATTCTGCGGCTTTTTTTAATAGTTGAGGTTGTTTATTTGCTGGTGTAAATTGTTTGACAACACATTGGGGGTTTCCCGGTCGTTGAGTATCTTCGGCCAAATAGGTAGTACCAAAGCCGCCTTGTCCTATAATTTTAACAACATAATAGCGGCCAGTTATAACCTTGCCTACCATTGATTTAAAGCTATGTTTCCCTAAAAATAGGGCTTTGATGCTATGAATCATTCTGATAATCACCGTACTCACCCCTCTAATCTGTAACCTGTGTTCGATGTTTTTAATATATCCTTTGATTAATCTAATTGATAAATTAACTCACATCTTGCACCTGGCGACTGGAAGTCACGGCTACACAGGCAAAACCCGCCTACGCGGGTTTAAAACCTTTGATTTTTCGTGAGTCCGGGCTAATGATGTATCTCTTTCCAGTGCATACCGCTATAGGGTTTGATGACATTTTTTATGAAATTACCCGATAGATGTTAAAATCTGTCGGTTAAATATGCTCAAATATTTAGTCTGCAAGGGTTTCTAGGTATTATTCGTGACACAACAAGATCAAAAACCTGCTCGTTCTTTCGCTGGTATTGCTGGTATTGTTGCCGCAGCAACTTTAATTAGTAAAGTATTTGGTTTGGTTAGGCAGCAAATAATCGCTGCTGCTTTTGGTGTGGGTGCGGCAGCTACAGCTTATAGTTATGCCTATATTATCCCTGGTTTTCTGTTAATCTTACTTGGTGGTGTAAATGGACCTTTACATAGTGCCATTGTCAGTGTTTTAGCTAAACACAAAAAAGAGGAAGCTGCACCTATTGTAGAAACAATCACAACTCTAGTGGGTGGGTTGTTATTAGTGGTGACATTTGCCCAGATTTTCTGCGCTGAGTATATTGTTGATTTTGTGGGTCATGGCTTAGAAGCAACTACAAGAGCGATCGCTATCCGTCAAATTCAAATCATGGCCCCTTTAGCCTTATTTGCTGGCTTAATTGGCATTGGATTTGGGACTTTAAATGCAGCTAATCAATATTGGTTACTATCTATTAGTCCTTTATTATCTAGTATTACTGTTATTATCGGTATTGCTATTTTAGCAGGACAATATGGTAAAGAAATTATTAATCCTGAATATGCTTTAATCGGTGGCATGGTATTAGCTTGGGGAACTTTGGCAGGAGGAATTCTGCAATGGTTAGTCCAGTCAATTGTGCAATGGCGCTTAGGATTAGGGAAATTACGCCTGAGATTTGATTTTAAATCTCCCGGTGTGCAAGAAGTAATTAAAATCATGACTCCCGCGACAATATCATCAGGAATGATGCCAATTAATGTCGCTACTGACCTTTATTTCGCTAGTCCTATTGTTGGTGCAGCCGCAGGTTTTAACTATGCTAATCTTTTAGTTCAAACTCCCTTGGGAATTATTTCTAATATTATTTTACTGCCTTTATTACCAACATTTGCTAAACTTTCTCACCCAGATAATTGGGGAGAACTAAAATTACGCATTCGTCAAGGACTGTTATTAACTGCTGTTACCATGTTACCTTTAGGGGCTTTAATGGTGTCCTTAGCTGTGCCAATTGTCCAGATAGTTTATCAACGGGGAGCATTTAAACAAGAAGCAACTCAGTTAGTATCTTCGCTATTAATTGCCTATGGAATCGGAATGTTTGTTTATCTAGGGCGTGATGTTTTGGTGAGAGTATTTTATGCTTTAGGTGATGGACAAACACCTTTTAAAATTAGTATATTTAATATTGTTCTCAATGCTGTATTAGATTTAATATTAGTTGAACCTTTTGGTGCGCCTGGGTTAGTTTTAGCTACAGTTGGAGTTAATTGTAGTTCCATGTTGATGTTATTATTTTTGCTCAATCGCAAACTTAATGGTTTACCTTGGCAAGAATGGTGTGTACCAATTTTGGGTTTAACAGTTGGGAGTATTATATCGGGTTTAGCCAGTTTTGGAACTTTAATGACTTCTCAACAAATATTAGGTAAACAAGATTTAATTAGTTTACTCATAGAATTATCCATATCTGCTTTAGTAGGAATTGGGGTATTTGCGATAATTGCTTCTAGAATGAATATTCCCGAAGTGAATACTTTTGTAATCAAGATGCAACAAAAGTTTTTGAAGAAAAATATCAGGTGACAAACCAATGAGACGCTGTTCATGTTCTGCGATCGCTCTAATCCGATATAATAATAGAAATACTATCAACAAGTCTTGACTATGCAGATTAGTGAGGAAATCAGGATCAAAGTTAGTCCTAACGTTGCTCAAGCCTATCAAAAAGCAACAGAACGTAAAAAGCAATCTCTGGCAACGTTGGTTAGTTTATTTTTAGGAGAGGATATAAATGAGGAAGTTGATTTCCTTGGGAAATTGATGGATGAAATTAGCGATAGAGCCGTTTCCAGAGGCTTGACACCAGAAATTTTGGAGACAATTATGAATGAATAATTTCCCTAATTATGTGTTAGATACCAATATTTTTGTTAGTGCTTTACTCTTTAAAAATAGTCAACCGCGTCAAGCCTTAGATAAAGCTCGACATCAAGGAAATATTTTGATGTCTCAGGCGATTTGGCAAGAAATAATACAGGTTTTAGCAAGACCGAAGTTTGAAAAGTATGTTACAGCAATTGAGAGAGATTTATTTCTAGGTTGGTTGGCTGAATCAGTTAATTTTATAGAAATTAGCAAGACTATTGTTGCTTGTCGAGATGCTAAAGATGATAAATTTTTAGAGTTAGCTGTTAATGGCGATGCAGAATTAATCGTGAGTGGAGACGAAGATTTATTAATTTTGAATCCTTTTCAAGAAATTGCTATTGTTACAGTTAGACAATTTTTAGAGATGGAATAATTTGGGTTTATGTTGGGTTTCAGTTCTTAAAGGATGCTTTAAAAGTCATTGGTCATGTATCCAAAATCTTGATATCTCCCTAAGTAAGGGGTTTAAATCTCTTTAACCTAATTTTCTGTCAATAGTTGTATACATGACAAATTCAGCTTAAAATATCGCACAGTATCGGAAAACTGAAATTCGGGCTAAACTCATTAATTAGCGGTGCTATTTTTAGTTCCCACGTTGATATTTAATTTTACAAGAGGTTATGGACAAAAGTCCAACAGATGGCAGTAGTATCCTCCTCTAAGCTGGTGAGGCAGTCTCCCAGCGCGGGGGAGACATTAGGAGATTTCTATTATGCTTACACAGGAAATTCGTAATTCCTTGGATATTGCTGACTTAAATCAGCTTAAATGTGATTTGAATTGTTTACAGCCGGTAGATGTGGGCGAGTATATCACCCAATTGCCCGAAAAACAAAGAGCGATCGCTTTTCGGTTACTCAACAAAGATCAAGCCATAGATGTCTTTGAATATTTACCCACAGAAGTACAGGAAGACCTGATTAACTCCCTCCACGATGCCCAGGTAGTAGACCTTGTTGAAGAAATGAGTCCTGATGAACGGGCATATTTATTTGATGAACTACCAGCAGGAGTAGTCAAACGCTTATTACAACAACTCAGTCCCGAACAAAGACAAGCCACAGCTACGATTCTTGGCTATCCAGAAGGGACTGCTGGGCGGGTAATGACCACTGAATATGTCCGCTTGCGGCGAGGTTTAACTGTTGGTGAAGCCCTCAGTAAAATCCGCTTGCAAGATCAAGATAAGGAAACAATTTACTATGCCTATGTCACTGATGATAATCGCAAATTAGTTAGTGTTGTTTCTTTGCGTCAGCTATTATTTACCTTTCCCGATGTCTTAATTAAAGATATTGCCAGTGCCCATGTTGTCAAAGTCAGAACAGAAACCTCCCAGGAAGAAGTCGCCCGGATTATGCAGCGGTACGACTTAATCGCTATGCCTGTGGTTGATAGAGAAGATAGATTAGTCGGTATTATTACGATTGATGATGTCGTCGATATTTTAGAAGAAGAAGCTACAGAAGATATTCAAAAATTAGCAGGGGTCAGTGGTGATGAAGAGGCCTTATCTCCCGCACAAGTCACGATTCGGAAACGGTTGCCTTGGTTATTGGGAATTATGGGATTATATATTGGTGCTGCCAGTGCGATCGCTCCTTTTCAAGAAGTTATCGCCGCTGTACCTGTCCTCGCCGTGATTATGCCCATATTTTCTAACACAGGTGGCACTGTAGGTATCCAAGCTCTGACTGTCACCATTCGCGGTTTAGGTGTAGGGGAAGTCACACCCGCAGATACGGGAAAAATTCTCCGCAAAGAACTTTTAGCCGGTTTAGGAACAGCCGTAGCTTTAGGGCTGACAATGGTGGCCCTGTCCCTGATTTGGGCTAAACCCCAAGAAAGATGGGTAGCTTTAATAGCCGGGGTAGTTATGGCCACTAATACAATGGTGGCTGTTACTTTAGGAACTTTGTTACCAATGGGTTTGAAGCATTTAAAACTAGATCCAGCTTTAATGAGTGGTCCATTAGTGACAACAATGCTAGATACCATCGGTTTTTTAACTTTCCTCAGTATAATATCTGTTGCTTTAAAGGTGTTTCATTTACAATCTTGAAACTGCTGGATAAACCGAAAACTTCAATAAATTAAGGGTTTTCAGTTTAGAAAGGTGAATTAGGTGCATCGCTTTCCCAACTTTGAGACTTTTCTTACTTCCTTCTTCCTTCTTCCTTCTTCCTTCTCCCTTCTTCCTTCTTCCTTCTTCCTTCTTTCTGACTCCTGACTCCCTTCTTCCTTCTTCCTTCTTCCTTCTTTCTGACTCCTGACTCCCTTCTTCCTTCTTCCTTCTTCCTTCTTTCTGACTCCTGACTCCTGACT
>NZ_JAQMTJ010000227.1:0-9338 GCF_028330815.1 Dolichospermum lemmermannii CS-548 | reverse complement strand
TAGGAGTCAGGAGTCAGGAGTCAGGAGTCAGGAGTCAGGAGGAAGAATTAGAAGGAGAGAAGAATAGTCTCAAATTTCAGAAAGTGATAGGTTTTTAATGGTTTCAATCCTTATTCCTTGCACCTAATTCACTTTTTTAATCGGGAAACTCTTAATCTATCTAGGTTTTCGGTTTATTCAGTAAGCCCTAATTAGTGATTTATAATTCTTCTTTTTCATCTATTCTTTAGCAAATAAAAAGCCATATAGGACTATGCAAATTACTTTTTTACCAGATGATATCACCGTTAATGCCGAAGCAGGAGAACCGTTGTTAGATGTCGCAGAACGGGCTGGAGTATCCATTCCTACCGGTTGTTTAATGGGAACTTGTCACGCTTGTACTGTAGAATTAGATGATGGTGAAGTTATCCGGGCTTGTATTACCGCAGTTCCACCAGGAAAAGATAAATTAACGATACATCTTTTTAGTGATCCAACTTGGTAATTATCTATGCAGCAATCTACTTCTAATCATCATCAAGATTTTATCCGACAACTAATAACTTTAGTTGCTGTTGTTGGTGCTTTTGTGGTGAATGTAGCATCAAATATTTTTCCCTTAAATGGACTGAGTATAGGGGCAATTTCTAACACTTTATTTAAAGATGTGTTGATTATTCCTGCTAACTATGCTTTTGTCATTTGGGGAGTGATTTATTTAGGATTATTTGCTTTAGCAGTTTATCAATTTCTACCTAACCAAAAACAGGATGCAGATTTACGCAAAACAGGTTATCTGTTAGTGATTGCTTCTGTTTTTCAAAGTATTTGGGTGTATTTATTTTTATCTAGACTTTTTGCTTTTTCTGTTGTGGCTATGTTCGGTATTCTCATACCGCTGATGGCTATTTATCATATTTTAGGCATTGGCAAAAAGCGGGTATCTCAAACGAAAAAGTTATGCTTGCATAATCCTGTGAGTATTTATTTGGGTTGGATTTCTGTGGCAACTGTGGTAAATGTGGCTTCTGCACTATATTTTTATGGTTGGAATGGTTGGGGTATTAATAGTCAGGTCTGGACTATCATCATGTTGGTGATAGCAACAACGATTGCGGCTGTGATTGCAATTAGGTACAAAGATATTCCCTATACTGGTGTTACGGTTTGGGCATTAATAGCGATCGCTGTTAAACATAGTAATATTGATTTATTGCGGAATTTAGCGATATTTTTGGCGGTTATTTTGATCTTTCTAGCAACAATAATTAAAAGCAAGAATTTATCTCTCGCCCAGACGCAGAGGCACGGAGAGTAAAAGTTTGAGTGGTTAGGGATTATTTAACCATAAGCTACGCAACAGCAGATAAAACTAATGATAAAGGGTATTAGCTATGAATTTATCATTTAAAGACATCAAATTCATGATCGAAGCTGTTGATAATTTAATGGTAAAATACCAAGAAAGAATCAATCAAATTGAAGACTTGGATGAATATGAAGATGAAGTTTCTGATCTAGGGAATGATATAATGTTTTTATCATCACTTCGTAAAAAAATAGATGATAGTTTAAACGATAGTCTTAATCCGAAAGTCAATACTACTAATCTAACAAAATTTGTCAGCCAAAGGAGAAAGAAAGTAATCAAAATCACAGGAATACCCACCCCAAAACCCCCAACACCAACAATAAAGGCGTTAACCAATCACCCCACCGCACATATAAAGTCTGAGTTTGACGAGGATAAATAGTTTCTGCGTGAGTTTCGTAGGTGTTATAAGCCGATTTCCAGAGAGTTTGTCCATGAGGATTAATAAATGCCGAATAACCTGTATTTGTTGCCCTCACAGCCCATCTATCAGTTTCAATTGCCCGCATGATATCCTGGGCATGATGTTGATTTGCCATTGCTGCCGTATAATGGGCATCATTGGAAGAACTGAGCATAAATTTTCCCCCCATAGAGGCTTGATAACGGAAATTTTCTGCAAAAGCTGATTCATAACAAATACCAATAATTACTCTTCCAAAAGGAGTATTAAAAATTTGCTTGGCTTTACCCGGAACTTGATGTGCTTCTAGCGGTGATAAACGTTGAATAATTCCCCCTAAAATATTTTCAAAAGGAATATATTCTCCCAATGGCACAAGTTTAGATTTATCATAACGGCTGGTAACTTCCCCATTACCAAGAACAGTAAATAAGCTATTTGTATAACTATTTCCTTGTTCACCAAATGCACCTATCCAAGCTATTACACCCTTTTTTTGAATAGCAGCCAACAAAGGAGTTTGAGTTAAACTACGGGAAAAAATAGGTATAGAAGCCTCCGGGGTAAGAACAGCTTGCACACCTTGATTAGTTAAACTTAAATATCCTTCAGTATAAGCAGTAATCGCCCGACGCAAACCTTCAGGAAGAACCTTAATTTTATTAGGAATATTACCTTGAATAACACCGATTTTTATAGCCGTACTCGCACCTTCCGTCAACGGTTGACTATAGAGAATAAAACCAATTAAATGAGCAATAATAAACAGAGAAAAAGCCAAATAAATAGTATTTCTTTCTTCCTTTGCGCCTTTGCGTCTCTGCGTGAGATATTCTGCAATTAACCCATTAAAAGCCACAATCACCGCAGTCACAGTATTGGGTCCAGAAAGCTGTCCTAAATGGAGAATTACGAGATTTTGCGGTGATTGAGTGTAAGCCAGAGAACTCCACCATAGAGGACTTGCACTCCAGAGGCTTTCTAAGCCACACCAAATGGCTGTACCAAATAGAACACGCAACCAAGGATTTCCCCTATCTAGACGCACCATTAAAGCTGCCCAAACAGTAACTAAAATTCCCCCCCACAGGCTAATAAATGCCCAACAAAGGAGGGTAATAGTTAAACTAGGCAACCAAGGAACACCTAACCAATCCATAGGATGAATCCCTGTAATCCATGACAGAGCAACTCCGTGATAACCGATACCCCAAATTAGGGCAAGGGGCAGCCCTTCGACTTCGCTCAGGAACCCAGGGCGCGGGGCAGGGGGATCTGTTTTGGATGTATATTTAATAACTAATAGCCACAAGGGAACAAGGGCAATCCAGGCTAGAAACCATGCACCAATAGGGGCAACGGTCGTTCCCATGAATATGCCACTGATAAAAGATAAGGTATAATATTTAATGGATTTAGAAATCTGTTGCTGTCCGAGTTTGATCATCTCCTTGTGTCCTAAAGTACATAAAGTAATTCAATTCAGATCCCCGACTTCTTAGAGAAGTCGGGGATCTTGTTTCTTGTTAATTGTCTATTCTGCTTCTTCTAGCTCCCCATTATCACCTGTGTCGGGGGGGACAATTGCAACTCCGGTAATGGCATCATCTTCGTCTAGACGTTGCACTCTGACTCCGGTGGCTGATCTTGATTGAATAGAAATGGCATTGACCGCTTGACGAATAATGATACCGCGATTGGTGGCCATCATGATTTCTTCGTCGCTGTTGACAATTCGCAAGGTGGCTAATTTGTCTTTGGTTTTGCGGTTTTTGAATTTGGTGGCCATTAAACCTTGACCGGCACGGTTTTGCAGTCGGAATTGGGAAACGGGAACGCGTTTGCCATAACCGCCCATGGTAATGACTAATACCCAAGGTCCGGTACTGCTGGCGTTGCTGACTTCTACAATTTCCTCGCTATTTTCGATTTCGGCAATTTCTGCGGTTTCTACAATTTCTTCAGTTTCTGCGGTTTCTTCGATTTCTTCGCTTTCCCCTTCTATGACAGTAGCTAAGGTATCAAGAATAGCCGCAGGCAGGATGTCCATACCGATGAGTTCGTCTTTGTTCTTGAGTTTCATGGATTTTACACCACGAGTGGCTCTACCCAAGGGACGCAGTTGATCATGAGTACAGCGGAAGTGAATGGCCATACCTTGACGCGAACCGATAATGATGCTGTCTTCGACTCTAGCTCTTCTCACCCAGCGCAGTTGGTCGCCTTCTTCTAAGGATATGGCAATTAATCCGTTAGCGCGAATGTGGCTAAATGCTTCCAGGACGGTTTTTTTGATGTTACCGCCTTTGGTGAGCATGACGAGATATTCTTCGCTGCTAAATTCGTCTACGGGGACAATGGAGGTGATTTTTTCTTCTTTGGGAATGGGCAACATTTGTACAATCGGTGTCCCCCGACTGGTGCGCGAACTGACGGGAATTTGATATGCTCTCAGGCAATACACGACTCCGCGATCGCTAAAGAATAAGATACTATCATGGTCGCAGCAGGTCAAAAAATGCTCAATGGTATCATCATCTTTAACTTTAGCCCCCGCTTTACCTCTGGTGGCGCGGCTTTGGGATTCAAAGGTGTTGACGGGCATCCGTTTGATGTAACCTTGTTCTGTTACCAGAATAATCGCCTTTTCATTGGCAATTAAGTCAATATCATCTATGTCTCCTTCCCCATGAGTAATTACTGTTCTCCGGGGTGTGGCAAAGCTGGTTTTAATTTGACTAATTTCCGTTTCAATGATTTCTAGCACCCGTTCCCGTCTGGCTAAAATATCCTCTAAATCGCTAATTTTAACTTGTAAATCGTCGTGTTCCAGGCGAATTTTATCGGCTTCCAGTGCTGTTAATCGTCGCAACTGCATTTGCAAAATTGCGTCTGCTTGCACTTCCGACAGTCCGTAGGTGGTAATTAACTCACCTTTGGCTGTGGGTGCGTCTGGTGCATGACGAATTAAAACAATAATTGCATCTAATCGTGACAGGGCAATTAATAAGCCTTGTAATAGGTGATCTCGTTCCTGGGCTTTCCTGAGTTCGTAGCGAGTCCGGCGTTCAATGGAGAGAATACGGAAATCTAGGAAGACGCTGAGGAAACGTTTGAGGTTCAGGGTTTGGGGTTCACTGTTGACCAGTGCCAACATATTCGCCCCAAAGTTAGACTGTAAAGGGGTTTGTTTATAAAGATTGTTTAAAACGACGCGGGGATAGGCATCACGTTTTAATTCTATGACAATTCTCATGCCGTCGCGATCGCTCTCGTCCCGGATATCGGAAATGCCCTCAATGCGTTTATCATTCACCAATTCGGCAATTTTTTCAATTAATGCCGCTTTATTGGTTTGGTAAGGCAATTCGGTGATGATAATTGCTTCCCGTTCTGGACGGTTGCGTTGGGTAATGGTTTCAATATTGGCAACACCCCGCATGGTAATTGAACCGCGTCCAGTGGTATAAGCTTCTTTAATGCCACTGACTCCCAATATCTGCGCCCCAGTCGGGAAGTCGGGACCGTGAATATACTGCATTAACTGAATGTCAGTTATTTCGGGATTGTGAATTAGTGCCACTAATCCATCAATCAATTCTCCCAAGTTATGCGGAGGAATATTTGTGGCCATTCCCACAGCAATCCCCGAAGAACCATTGAGGAGAAGTTGAGGAATGCGGGAGGGTAAAACTGTGGGTTCTTGTTGAGAACCATCGAAGTTATCGGCAAAGTCTACGGTTTCGGCTTCAATATCCTGGAGGAGGGCTACACTGGTTAGGGCGTGCAGACGACATTCTGTGTACCGCATTGCCGCCGGCGGATCATTGTCCACTGAACCAAAGTTACCATGTCCACTGATGAGAGGCGATCGCATGGAGAAATCCTGCGCCATCCGCACCAAAGCATCATACACTGCTGTATCACCGTGAGGGTGATATTTACCCAATACTTCCCCGACCACACGGGCGCATTTCCTGAAAGGGCGATCATGTAGTAAACCCAGTTCGTGCATGGCATAGAGGATGCGACGATGCACAGGTTTAAGACCATCCCTAGCATCTGGCAGCGCCCGACCTACAATGACGCTCATGGCGTATTCTAGATAAGACCGCGACATTTCACCTCGCAAATCCGTCGGGATAATCCTCTCCTGTGAGGTTGTCATAAACTCGAAAACTCCAAAAAAATGTAGATTTTAGGCTTCAACTTGACAAAAGACAAAATTATGTCAAATTAACTTTGAATAGTTGTCATATTTTGCTATGATTCTAACATATTGTGACGCAATTCGCACAAATACTATCTAATCTCCAAAAATAGTCAATTTACAACTTATATAAAAAGGCTAGATTCTTGAAAACAATCTATAAATCTGATTGATTAATTGCATCTAAAATAACTTTTCAAAATGAAAACAGAAGGACAAATAATTTCCAAATTTCCCATCATATTCAGCCGAAATAACAAAATCCCCGACTTCTCAAAGAAATCGGGGATTTGATTTTAAGCAGGAGGATAACCAGCAGCAGTCAAAGCTTCTTTAATAGCAGTTTCTGAAGCTTGAGTATCTACATTGACAAACTTGGTTTTGGTATCAGCTTCGACAATAGCATTAGTATCAATAGCTTTAACTGCCTTGGTTATATTACTAGCACAAGCAGAACAAGCCATTCCGGGAATAGTCAGTGTGATTGTCATAGGTAAAAAATGAGTGGAAACTCAATTAAAAGTCACAAAAATATGCGTCTTAACTAACTGCATTATGCTTGAAAAGAAAGTATATCTTAAATCTTCTAGATTAATTAGTCAAGAAAGAACAATTGTTGATTTTTTGCGCCAGAAAAGCTAGTACCGCAGGGTAGATTTCAACCGATTTCCTGTGGTAGTTGACAGCCAAACACGAATATAGTAACTTCGTACTATATAAATTTGGTTCTCAATGTCATCTACCTCTAAGATACAAGGTTGGGTTGACGTATGTTACCCAACACAGTAGGTTTTCTAACATCAACCCTGAATTAATCTTTGAAAATCTGGCTCATTTTTAATGTCATCAAAATCAATATCAGTTGCAGCATCTTCTCGATAACTGGGATTAAATTCCATAGCTTTTTGCAGATTTTCCAAAGCTAATTCCACCTTTCTTTGGAGTGCATAACAGGCAGCTTTATGATAATATGCGCTAGGATAATCAGATTTAATTTCTAATGCTTTATCAAAACTGATAATTGCTTGATCATCTTCTCCCAACATTACCAAAGTGTAACCCCGTTTATCCCAGACTTTAGGAGAATTGGGTTGAAATTCTAAAGCTTTATCAAAAGAAGTAACTGCATCTTCATAACGTTCTAATTCTAGCAAAGATAAACCACTATTTACCCAAGCAACTCCATCATCAGGTTTAATTTTAGTAGCTTTATCAAAACAGTTAAAAGCCTCTTGATGTTTTCCTAAATTTCCACAAGCCACACCAATATCACACCAAGCTTGATGATATTCAGGATTGATTTTAATGGCTTGATTGTAGGAAGCTATAGCATCTTTATAGCGTTTTAGACGATTGAAAATTATCCCCCGTTTCAGCCAATTTTCTGGATTTTCAGGTTGAATTGTAATGAGTTGTTCGTAAATAGCTAAAGCATCTTCATGGCGTTTTTCTAAAAATAGCATTTCTGCTTGTTTGATATAATCATCAATAGAAACTTCTGGTTGTAATGGTTCTGGTGCTTTTTCTGGTGTTGGAGTAGGTGTAATTTCCGCTAACTCTTTGAGAATTATATCTTTACATTGTTGAGCATCAATTTCCAACTTTTGCAGATTTTCGAGAATAGTAACTTGCTGTTTTTGCACGTCATTTTGTAAACCGGAAAACTGAGATGTAAATTCGCCACCCGACTTTTCTAAATTCTCAATAATTTGCTGTTGTCGTTGTTGAGCATTATTTTGTAATTCTGTAAGTTGCTGAGAAAATTCAATTTCTAACTTTTGTAAATTTTCCAGAATAGTAACTTGCTGTTTTTGTACATCATTTTGTAAACCGGAAAACTGAGATGTAAATTCTCCACCCGACTTTTCTAAATTCTCAATAATTTGCTGTTGTCGTTGTTGAGCATTATTTTGTAATTCTGTAAGTTGCTGAGAAAATTCAATTTCTAACTTTTGCAAATTTTCGAGAATAGTAACTTGCTGTTTTTGCACGTCATTTTGTAAACCGGAAAACTGAGATGTAAATTCTCCACCTGACTTTTCTAAATTCTCAATAATTTGCTGTTGTCGTTGTTGAGCATTATTTTGTAATTCTGTAAGTTGCTGAGAAAATTCGCTTTGTAATTTACCAAAATCCTCAAGTAATTGATATTTTTGAACTTGGGTATCAGTTTTTAATTCAGTAATGTCTGACTTAAATATATTATTCAGGTTTTCGATATTACCTATAACTATATCTTTTTGATTTTTAACATCTAATTGAAATTGAGATAATTCATTATTAAATTCTGATTGTAATTTCCCTAAATTCTCAACAGTATGAAATTTCTGTTGTTGAGTTTCCGACTCTAACTCTTGAAATTGAGATATCAAATCAGCGCGAGATTGTTCAATATCACTAACAGCGATATCTTTTTGATTTTCTACTTCTGACTTGAGTTGGGTAAATTGAGAAAACAACTCAAATTCTAACTTTTTGATATTGTCAATTGTAATTTTTTGCTGTTGAGCAGATAAGGTTAATTGTTCTAGTTGAGTATTTAATCTAAACTCTAAATTACTAATATTCTCTTGAGCAGATTTAACTTCAATTTCCAAAGCTGTTAAAAACTCTTGTTTTGATTTAGGTAAATCAGATAAAAGAATAGATAAATTTTCTTCCTCACCATGAATCTTTTGTTTAAGTGTATTAACTTCCTGTGCTAATTCTTGAGTAGTATTTTTAGATGCTTGAATCAGTTTTTTTGCTTCTGCTTGAACCGTAGTTAATTGAGTTTGCAAATTTTCAATTCCTTGAATTTGCTGCATTGCTCGTTCGACAATCTCTCTAATTACTGCTCGACGAAAAAACCATAATATGGCAATTAAGACCACAGGAAATAAACTTAAAATAGTCAACCAGATATTAAGCAAAGTATTCGTGCGAGTAAAAGCCCGTTCAAAATCAGATTGAACTTGTTTTTGAGTTCTGGTTTCTTGTCGCAGTCGCGCTAATTCTTCCCGTTCCTGATTTGATAGTACCTGAGCAGTAGCAGATGGTACAGAATACCCACTGATAAAAGCCGTTGATAGCAGTAAGGGTGACAAGAAAATGGCACTTTTTAAAGCCAGATTTGAGAACATGGGGTTTTTGCTGTTCATAACAATTTTCCCTATCCAGTGGTGATTTTTTGCAGAAGCGTGATTGGATGTTAGGGTAGCTGTTTGATATTAGCAGATTATCTAGAGAGATATCCGTTCTATAAAACTTACCCAAAATTACCAAAGTCTAGACACATCTGGACAGCGATAACCTTAGTGTTTACTTCCTGCTTCATCACGGTCTTAGAATGGCTTCTAAGAGGTTTTTCCGCTCCACAGGCAATCTCGGTA
>NZ_JAQMTJ010000226.1:0-53480 GCF_028330815.1 Dolichospermum lemmermannii CS-548 | reverse complement strand
TTTCATCACATTGCTACCCCCCTTTCCCCTTGTAAAGGGGGGAAACAATAAAAATCCAGTTCCCTCCCCTTTACAAGGGGAGGGTTAGGGTGGGGTAAAAAATATTTGATACATCAACCATAACTTTTCAAACACCCTCTCAGTAAAAAATATTTTGATGGTTTTTTACTGAGGTAATAATGTATGATATAGTCATGTTACTTTTAGAGTTTTATCTGTTCTCTATTAGCGGCATATACTGGGATTTTTTCGGCACATTATTTCAATCTCATGTTTTTAAACATGAGTTTTTCCATTTGCCCGTTCCCTGTTCCATCTGAATTTTTACCTAAAAAATCAACATGAAAGTTTTTACCCCCCCCATAATCGCTAAAACCCTTGCTCTGACTGGATTTGCTTCTTTATCTTTCATGGTGGCTGCTCCTGCCCAAGCGATTAATTTTACGGGAGATACAACAGGCGCTCCTACGTGGAATCGCCCAAATCAGAATGGAACCAATCCCCCTGCTGCATTATCAGGTGCTGACGTCCCCTATCAAGTGCAAAATTTCTTTGTGGATACTACTGGGGCTTACTCTCTTCTTAGTACGGCCACTTACGATAACTTCACCTTTCTCTATCAGAATAGCTTTAGTGCAGCTAGTCCCCTAACTAATGTCATTATCGGTAATCATGACTATTCAAACGGTTCTGGCTTTGACGGTTCTGGCTTTGAGGGGGGTAACCTGACGGCAGGTACTCAGTATTATTTCGTGAATACGGGATTCTGGAACGATGATTTCGGTGCTTACGCTTCTAGCATTACCGGGGTTGGGAATGTCACTCTGGGAAATGTGGCTGCTGTGCCTTGGGAAACCGACGCTCTTCCTGTGGTGGGTAGTACGGCGCTTTTTGGTGCGGGTATGTGGGCTAAACGCAAATTTGCTCAAAAAAAGATCGGGATTGAAAACGCTTAAATTGTTTTATTGTTGATAAATAGTCAGAACCCACTTAGAGGTTGTTTGAAAAGTATCAGATGAAACCCATAATTTCCAAAAACCTAACCCCCCTGCCCCCCTTCCCTGCAAGGGAATGGGGGTTTTAAAGCCTCTCCCCTTGCAGGGGAGAGGTTTGGAGAGGGGTCAGTCTATACATTCAAAACTTTTCAAACATCCTCTTAATGAGTGGGTTTTTTATTCTGGTTTTAATTTCATGTCAATTTTGATAACTGCTAGATAAATCACGAATTTGAGGATAGAAAGGCAACTCCTTTTATTGGTAAATTCACTCTAGATTTTTATAATCCAATTGTTTTATATTGGATGGGGGGTTGTGTCTAGAACGAAATAACCCCACCCCCAACCCCTCCCCGCAAGCGAGGAGGGAGGCATGATTTGTTTTATTTAAGTGCATACGACTGTAAGAAATTGGGGAATTTGTATCAACTCGAAAACTGCGTAAATCGGCTTAGTTAATAACCCTAATATATGGGTGATCATAACTCCATTCCCCAGGCAAATTTATGACTTCTAGTATTACAGATTCATTTGTGAAAGCTGCTATTGCGTCCATATCTTCAGAGTCAGCAACAACAGCCGAAAAAATTCAAATGCTGATAGAAATAGCACAAGGTTTTCAAAAAAAGCCGAAAACAGCCCAAGATTTACATAATGCAATTGGGCTATTTGACCGCGCTTATCAAATGTGTGGGGATGACTATGTTTTACTGAAAGCACGGGCTAAGGTGGGCATGGCAGGGTCATTACAGATGATTCCTGACGGGGGTTCTCAATTTTTGCAACAAGCACGGGCAGATTATCAGGAAGCTTTGCCGATTTTACAACAATTGGCAACGGCGGAGGAAGTAGCCGCAGTGCAGATGAATTTGGGGTTAGTTTTCCAATCTTTAGTTCCCTATAATTTAGCCCAGATAACTGAGAGTATTCATGCTTATCATGAGGCTTTGCGGGTGTTTACTTGGGAAGATTACCCCCAGGAATATGCGATTTTACATAATAACATAGCGATCGCTTATCTTTCCATGCCCATGTCATCGGCACAGGAATCTTTGCGTCAAGGTTTAGCGGTTCAGTCTTTTGAAATTGCCCTCAAGCATATTAACTTAATTGACCATCCTAGAGAGTATGCAATGTTGCAAAATAATTTAGGAAATGCTTTACAATATTTAGTAAGTTCTCATCCTATCGAAAATAATTTACGGGCTATTTTAGCTTACAATGAAGCTTTAAAAGTGCGTAATTTGCAAGATACACCGTTAGAATATGCGAATACAATTTCTAACAAAGCTAACCTTCTCTTCAACTTACCTGACGACCCCGAAAAACCAGAATTAGGGAATCCCCAAAATCTCTTAAAGGCAGAAGAATACTATCAAGAAGCTTGGCGAATATTTACAGAACATCAGCAATTAGAACAAGCGGAAATAGTAGCCAAAGCCCTCCAAGATTTAACTGCGGAAATTCAAGCATTTTCATTAAATTAAACCCTAAATAGGAGAATATCTATGTTTGAATTAGTAAATGATCCAGTATTTCTCAAATTTCTGCATAGTTTAAATACAGAATTAAATCTCACTACAGGATTTACTTGGTTAATCATTGCTGTGATTTTATCAATGATTGGTGGTGCAATTGGCGGAATTATCCTTGCGGGTAAAGATATCGGATACCAATTTGCAGCCATAATTGGTAGTTTATTTGCACCAGCAGGGGTAATTCCTGCGGTAATTTTAGGGTTATTTATCCTGAATTTATTAGCCAATCATTAGGAGCATATATGTTAGCATTAACTTGGTTTTCTATTCAGTTATTTTTTAAGGGTAAACTATTCCGTGACCCTATGTATTTTCTGCGTCAAATTATTATTGCTGGAGGTATTGGTACGGTTATATTAGTATTATTAGCACAAGCATCAATTCCCCTTTGTATTCCTATTAGTGTGGCTAGTTTGACGACAGGTGCAATTATGCCTTTTTTGTTGCAAGATTTTAGAATGAAATGATTTAAAGTAGGTTGGGTTGACCCCAGGAAACCCAACATAATCATAATGTAAATTCACACTCGGGTTTTCCGATAAACAAGTAGGTTGGGTTGACCCCAGGAAACCCAACATAATCATAACATAAATTCACATTTGGGTTTTCCGATAAACAAGTAGGTTACAACATTTTCAGGAATTTGTTGGGTTTCGCTGTCGCTTAACCCAACCTACAAATATATTACGATTATATGCTATTATGAAAAGAAGATTAATAAATAATTTCCAGGGATTATGTCTGATTTCAATAACTATATCCAAGACTTACAAGAAAATATTAAACGTGGTGGAGAACGCAGTCATTACCCTAGCCTAAAACATCTAATTGAGGGTTTAATGATTGGTATTAATGCCAGAATTGAAGAAAAAGGCAACCAAGCGGGAATCCCTGATTTAACTATCAGAAAAAATGATCGAATTTTGGGATATATAGAAGCTAAAGATATTCATATTGATTTAGGTAAAATCCAAAAAACTGCACAAATCAAACGTTATTTGGAATCCAATATTGGTTACAACTTAATTTTAACTAATTATCTAGAATTTCATTGGTATGTAGACGGAGAATGTGAAAAAACTGCTAAATTAGCTAATTTAGAACAAGGTGAAATTATTCTGGTTAATGATTTACGACCTATTACAGAATTACTCCAGTCATTTCTGAATCAAAAAGCCAGAGATATTAATAACTATTATGATTTGGCTAAAGAAATGGCAGCTTATACTAAAACCATTAGAAACGCTATTCAATCATCTTTAGAAATAGAAACAACTACAGAAGAATTAAGTCAATTAAAATCAACATTCAAAAAATTACTACTTTTAGATATAGATAATGATAAATTTGCAGATATGTACTCCCAAACTATTGCTTATGGGTTATTTACTGCGAAAATTGGTCATGCACAAAACCCTGGACAATTTGCATTTAATCGCACAACCGCAAGTATTTATATTACTGATAGAATCCCTTTTTTAAAAGGTTTATTTGATTTGGTTTTAGGAACTGATAGCGTTAGTAAAATTCACAAATCAATTGAAAATTTAATAGACTTATTTAACACAATAGACATGACCAATATTTTAGAAAACTTTGGTCAGGAAACCCGCACAGAAGACCCAGTTATTCACTTTTATGAAACATTTTTAGCTGCTTATGAATCTTCATTAAGGAAAAGTAGAGGAGTTTATTATACTCCTGAACCTGTAGTTAATTTTATTGTTCGTGCTGTTGATGATATTTTAGATCAAGTCTTTGATTTAGAATATGGTTTAGGAAATCGCAAAGTCACAATTCTTGACCCCGCAACTGGAACAGGAACATTTTTATATGCAGTTATTAAACAAATTCGTGATAATGTTGCTAAGTTTGATATCCGTCAATGGAATAATTTTTTAAGAGGTGCAAGACTTTTAAACCGTCTATTTGGATTTGAATTATTAATGACTCCCTATACTATAGCGCATTTAAAATTAGGTTTATTATTAGGAGATTTAGGTTATAAATTTGTACCAGAAGAAAGATTAAAAGTTTATTTAACCAATGCGTTAGAAGCAGGAATAAAGGAAGGTGATTTAATTCCTGGTATTACTCAAATTATTGCGGAAGAATCCAGTCAAGCAGGAAAAGTAAAAACAGAAATTCCGGTCATGGTGGTATTAGGAAATCCTCCTTATTCTGTCAGTTCTCAAAATGCTAGTAAACGCAAAAGAGTTTTAAATCAAGATGAAAGATATTTAGCAGATGTTGAATATACTGGTTCAGCTTGGAATCGGATTTACAAAACAGGAAAAGCGGGTAAAACCATTACGGAATTAACCCACATTGGCGAACTTTTAGAATTATATAAAGGTAGAGTCAGATTAGAAAAAGAAAAGAATATTCAACCTTTAGATGATGATTATATTAAATTTATTCGTTTTGCTCAATATCAAATTCAAAAAATACCTAAAGGTTATGGTATCATTGGTTTTATTACTAATCATTCCTATCTCAATGGTTTAATTCATCGAGGTATGAGGGAAGAACTATTAAGGTATTTTGATACTTTATATATCATGGATTTACATGGTAATTCTTTATTAAAAGAAACCACTCCAGAGGGAAATGTTGATCAAAATGTTTTTGATATTCAACAAGGTGTAGCGATTTTAATTGCTGTGCGCGAAAAAAGCGAACCTGATTATTTTTCTACCGCTTATAAATCCAGAGATGGAATTAAGGAAATGGCTAAGGTGTTATATTATGATCTGTGGGGAAGTCGTGAGGATAAATATAAGTTTTTAGAATCTGCAAGTTTAGATAATGTTAATTGGATAGAGTTACAACCAACAGAACCTAATTACTTTTTTGCACCGAAAGATTTTGATTTAGCAACGGAATATAATCAAGGATGCTTAATTAGCGATATATTTATAATTAATTCCAGTGGTTTTACTACTCATAGAGATAACTTTGCAATAGATTTTGATAGAGATATAATTAAAAAAAGAATACGTGATTTAATGTCTGAAAATTTATCTAATGATTATTTGCAAGAATTATATAGTATTCATGATAGTAGAGATTGGAATTTAGCTGAAGCACGAAAACAAGTTAGAAAAAATCTCAACTGGGAAAATGATTTAATTTCTTGTTTGTATCGTCCTTTTGATAAGCGTTTCTGTTATTTAAGTACAGTAGCAATGGATTTTCCGCGTCCACCATTGAAACAGCATCTAATACAAGATAATCTGAGTTTATTATGTAATCGTCAGCTTTCTATTATGGGGTGGAGACATATTTTTGTTACTAACTCAGTTCCTGAAATCTGTTCTATTTCGTCAGCAAGTAGAGAAAGGACTTATGTTTTTCCTCTCTACACATACCCAAATACAGAAAATGATCAAACCAATCTTTTTCTGGAAAAAACTCCCAACCTAGCACCAAAATTCCTAGAAACTATCAAAGAAAAACTTGGTAAAATACCCACACCAGAACAAATCTTTTACTATGCTTATGCTATATTTCACAGTCCTACATACCGCACTAGATACGCTGAATTTCTGAAAATAGATTTTCCGCGTCTTCCTTTAACCAGTAATCAAAAACTCTTTCATGAATTAGCTATCAAAGGAGAAGAATTAGTTAATTTACATTTAATGAAATCTGATAAACTCAATACCTTAATCACAACATACCAAGCAATAGGAGATAATCAAGTTACTGAAGTTACCTATAATTCCGAATTGCAAAGAGTTTATATCAATAAACAGAGTTATTTTACCGATATTCCTCCACATATTTGGGAATTTAAAATAGGAGGATATCAAGTATTAGATAAATGGTTAAAAGACCGAAAAAATGCTAATAGAAAATTATCTGTTGAGGAAATTAACCATTATCAAAAAATTGTCATTGCTTTAACAGACACTTTACGATTAATGCAAGAAATTGATAGAATTATTCCAGGTTTTCCCATAGAGTAAAAAAATGTTATAATTAATATGTATTGTCTTGTAAAAACCCAAGCAGTAAAATTACTATAGTCCTTCTATTTGAGGTAAAACTTATGTTACAGCTACAAATTAAATCCGATTCTCCTGACGTTGAAATCGTACAAAACCTGGTTCAGTCAGCCATTGATTCCGAGATTAAAAACTTAAAACGTTCAATAGAAAAAACCAATAAATTACTAATGGAATTTGAAGCAAAATATCAAGTTTCATCAGAGTTTTTTTTCGCCAATTGGACAGCAGAAGACCTTACAGGTGGTGACGAAGAATATGTAAGTTGGGCTGGAGAGATAAAAATTAAACAAAAATTAACTAATTCTCTACAAAAGTTAGAAGCAATTGAATATGTTACTCAACAATTACCAAGCTAATATTGTTACTGTTATTCAAAAATATGTGAATGAAGGATGGATTTTATCATTTAGCTTTTCTGTTGATTCCAGATCCAATTATGTAGGTTTTATCCAAGGTAATTTAGAATTTTTGCAAGGTTCACGTCTATTTTTTAAAGAATATATTGACCTACAAGAATCTATTGAAAAGCTTTCCTATTCATTCCATTATCAAGACCATGAAAATAACTTAATATTTCGTTATGACAACGCAAAGCATAAGCCTGACCTGGGTTATACAGATCATAAACATATCAAAGGTAAAATTATCCAATCTAAAATCCCAGATATTGAACAAGTAATTTTAGAAATTATTAGCGAATACTTAAATAATACAAAATGATTAATATAATTTAATATCAAAAAATAGAGAATTATAAGTTATTTTATCAAATAAATAAACATCCTATAAATCCTTAAATCCTGTAAATCCTGATATGGCTACGCCACGCTACGCTATCAGACAAAAATTATTAAGGATTTTGTTGGGTTTCCTTGCGTCAACCCAACCTACGAAATGTTTAACTCATTAAATCTTGAAACATAGCGGTACTTAAATAGCGTTCACCAAAGGAAGGTTGAATCATTACTATTAATTTACCAGCATTTTCTGGACGTTTACCTACTTCAATGGCAGCAGCTAAAGCCGCACCAGAAGATATTCCTGATAATAACCCTTCTTCTCTGGCTAATCTCCGTCCATAGTCCATTGCTGCTGCGTCCTCAACTTGAATTATTTCATCAATTAGATCTTGACGCAAAACATCAGGAATAAATCCCGCACCAATACCTTGAATTTTGTGAGAACCTGCTTTACCACCTGATAGAATCGGACTATTACTAGGTTCAACTGCAATAACTTGAAAACTTGGTTTGCGTTGTTTAATTACTTCAGCAATACCAGTAATTGTGCCACCAGTTCCGACCCCAGAAATTAAGATATCAACTTCTCCGTCTGTATCTGCCCAAATTTCTTCTGCGGTGGTTTCTCGGTGAATTTTCGGGTTAGCTGGGTTAGCAAATTGTTGTAACATAAAAGCATTGGGAGTATTAGCAACAATTTCCTCCGCTTTGTTAATTGCACCTCGCATTCCTTGAGTACCAGGTGTTAATTCCAAACTGGCACCATAAGCCCGCAACATGGCGCGTCTTTCTTGGCTCATGGTTTCTGGCATGGTTAGAATTAACTTGTAGCCACGGGCGGCTGCTACCATTGCTAAGGCGATACCTGTGTTACCAGATGTGGGTTCGACTAAAATGGTTTTGTCCGGTGAAATTAAACCTTCAGCTTCAGCGGAAAGAATCATACTCACGCCAATTCTGTCTTTCACAGAGGCAGCAGGATTCATGCTTTCTAATTTGACAACTATCCTCGCTACCACTCCCTCGGCTTGGGGAATTTTATTCAACTGAAT
The DNA here is from genome assembly GCF_028330815.1 of Dolichospermum lemmermannii CS-548. NCBI lineage: Bacteria > Bacillati > Cyanobacteriota > Cyanophyceae > Nostocales > Aphanizomenonaceae > Dolichospermum > Dolichospermum lemmermannii. The sequence goes on along the minus strand of NZ_JAQMTJ010000226.1, from coordinate 45,142 downwards.
TAATGGAGTTTTGCCAATAAGTTCTGTTACGTCTTTAGCAATTCGCATTTATTAACCTCTAAAATTTATATATTAATCTATTTTGGTTAAGTATTTATCTGATTGAGTTTTGATATCAGCCATAGCTATTTTAGCATAACTTCTATCTAGTCCGCTAAAAATATTAGTAATTAATGAAAATTAGAATACAATTTCTTCCTTAGAATATCTTAATTTTGTTTCTGAGTTATTCAAGATATCTTAGGTCTAGCCTTGTCATGAGATCCTGTGATTTGAGTACAGTTTGTACTTGTGAATCTTCCTTTCAAAATATCTCAAACCAATAGCCCATCTTAGTTTGAGTTTGAGTACAAAATCCCCCGTCCCTTCCCTCAAAAATGCTAGTACCCCACTCGAAAAATACTAGCACCCCTACACCAAATATTTTTTTAAATGCTTGCACAGTGAGGATTACAGGCTGTGAGTATTGTCGTAATTATCTTAATAATATTAATTGGCATCCCTTAAAGCTAGGACCAGAAAGGCAACTGATATAAACGATATAGGATTTACGCAGAGATTCCCCTCTACCCCCCGAAGTTCCTAAGATGAAAGTCTGACGAATCAGGGGGGACTTCTTAACTCCTATATCTCTCAAGATTCATCTAAATACTATCTGTATTACTCCATACAGAAAGGACATAATTTTATTTTTGAGGAGATTTTGATCAGCATATTTTGAATAACAAAAAGGTGCAAAAATCAATCTAATAGAAATTTTATTTCTATCTAGGTAATCTATACCTGGCAATGGAGAATAAATATGAAAGTCAAACTTTTAAATGTGCTGACTGTAAGTTTGGTAACTTTAGCATTAATTTCTCCAGGGGTAGTAGTATTTGCTATAGTTTGGGGACAACATAGAGAGTTCGTTAAAACACAGAATTTATCCTGTGAATTGCCGAAAATAAATATAGCATCTCCTCAATTAGTTCCCCAACAAAAAATTATCAATACTCAGCCATCTTTAGTCAAGGTCAAATTATCTGACAATAACTTTCTACATCAATTAAAAATTGCTGCAAAAAAATATAAATTAGCAACAATTTTGCAGTGGATATTTTTAGTAACACCGATTTGTACTGGTATAGGAATTATCGCTTATGACAGATATCTTGTCTATCGTGCTGCTGTATTAAAAGAACACATTGCCATCTTAGAAAGAATGTGGCAACAAAGCATCGAACAGTAATTTTTCAAGTTAATCATTCACCATAAACTAAATTATCATGACAGACGAACGCCAAACACAGTATTTTAATTTAATTGATGAACTTCTCCAATGTCCTAATGGTCAAGAACCAGAAGTTTTGGAAGCACAACCGGAATTAATTGACTCTGGTTTAGTGCAAGCAATGTTACAAGTAGCCACAATGTTTGCCCATCAAGGTAATCAAGATGGAGCGCAATTTCTATTTTTTGTTGCTAAACAATTAGCAAAGGAATTAGGTTTATATCCTGAAGTTTCTAATCAAATTGTCACTCAGGAGTAATGATGCTATTGACTTCAACTGATGCTGGAAAAATATCATTAGAATTTCTTTTGGCAGATTGGAATATTGCTGATGATTATAGAGATTGGTTTACAGTGATTAATTCTCGATTAATGGGTGAGAGTTGGTACATTGTAGAATTGGGTGTAGAGGGATTACCTGATAAATGGTTTATGCAGGTTTATGACACAGGAGTTTGTGACCCTAACTATACTTTTATTTCGCCAATTTCTGGTTCAGAGGGATATACCGATTTGAAAAGTCTACCAGATATTATTGCTGATGTTTTAGTAGCAGAACGTAATTCTCGATAAAAACTTGAGATATTTAGATCCCCGACTTCTTTAAGAAGTCGGGGATCTGGTATTTTATTATTAATTTTGTCAGATTTAAATGACAATTATATGTTATACTAAATAGAGTTATGGAAGCTACAGAAGAATCAGTCAAATGATTACTGAAGACATCCTAGCCCAAGAATTTATTAGAGTCGTAAATGACTATTATCCCTCCGTGGGAGAACTTTTAGAAGGCTGCCACGTGAAAGTTATCACTTGCTTTTGGGGACGACCTGCAAAACGGTTTCAATATATAGGAATTTATTGTCGAGAAGACATCATGCCCTATATTGAAGCCAAAAAAGAAATCCTCAGAGAATTAGCCGAAAATATGGGGTTAATTCAAGTAGTTTGTTTCAATGCTAAACGATTGCTACGTGACCCTATGTCGAAGTTAAAACAGTCTGAACCTCGATTATGGTTGGAGTTGCAATTAATGGCAGCCTAATCTGATATTTGGTCAACAATGAAAACAGGACTTTTCTGCAATTACGAAAATCATCACCTAGATGCTAGACGGACTATTTTTGAGCAAGTTTTATTGGTAAAAGAGGCTGAAACTTTAGGTTTTGAAGAAGCTTGGGTAACAGAACATCATTTTAATGAGTTCAATCTCAGTTCTTCAATTTTGCTGTTATTGGCACATTTGGCAGGTGTGACTTCGCAAATTCGTCTAGGAACTGCCGCTGTATTATTGCCATTTCATCAGCCAATCCGCGTGGCTGAAGATATCGCTACTTTGGATAATCTTTGTAGTGGAAGGCTGGCTTTTGGAGTAGCTAAAGGTGGACCTTTTCCGCAGCAAAATAAACATTTTGGGGTGACAACTCAGGAATCTCGCACCAGAATGTTAGAGTCAGTGGCATTGATTCAAAAGCTTTTATATGAGACTAACGTATCATTTAATGGCCAATATTATCAATGCGAAAATCTCACAATTCATCCCCAACCATTGCAAAAACCAATTCCCATATATGTTGCTAGTGGTGATCATGATGCAATTGAATTTGCTGCTAAAAATTCCTTTGGAATCATGGGTGGTCCACCTTTTTCTTTAGAAAGACTCAAGAAGACAGTCAATAAATATCGGGAATTTAATTCCAGTGGTGCTGATAAGTTTCTGTTAGCGCGGTTCTTTTTTGTGGGTAAAACTCATGATGAAGCGGTAAATGAAGCATTGCCTTTTATTCGCCATTTCAGCAAAGAAATGACAGCTAACTCGACTCAAGTAATGCAGAAAAGTCCTCAACAACCAGCATTTGATCGGACAAATATCTGTTTTGATGAAGACTATTTGATTGAGAATTCAATTATCGGTGATGTTAACGGTTGTCGTGACAAAATCAAGAAATTTCAGGACGAATTAGATCTCAGCACACTAGCGTTAAAACCCTCATCTTTTTCTTTACAAAAAAATCGAGAAAGTTTGCAACGCTACAATCAAGAGGTGCGGAATTATGTCTAAACTTTCTTTACTTCCTCCCGATGATTTACCTCCTGCTAAGGTGACAAAAGAGGATGGTATTCTCCATTTGGAGTTGGAACAAGCTATAGGTAGATGCTTCTTCTATGCGTGCGATCGCATTACCCAAGTATTACTATCTAATTGTCAGTGGTACATGACTACAGATAAGACTACTTTGATGTTAATTGTAGACTGTCCCGATATAGTGGCTTATTGGCACATAGTCAGCAATATTCCCCAATTGGGAAATAGACTGGAAAGATTTACTAAAAATGCCAAAATTCGCGTTTATCCTCCTTTTGGAAAAGGATCACCTTTTGAAATTGGAGTAACCGAAATTTCCGCTTATCGAGATTGGTTATAAGTCCTAAATTATATTTTAATTACGACAAGATCCCCGACTTCTTTAAGAAGTCGGGGATCTATCTTGTTATCTTGTTATAATAAAATAAACACAATAATATAACAGTCATGGTTAGCAACTTTGTCAATAATAAAAAAGAATTATTTGACCGTTGGGCAAATAGTTATGATTGGGCATTTCCTTCTTTTATTTACCAAGCTATCCACAAAAGATTACTGACAAAAGTTGAATTATCACCAAATGCCAATGTACTTGATTTAGGTTGTGGAACTGGACGTTTATTAAATAGATTAGCAACTCAGTTTCCAGAAATTACAGCTACAGGTTTAGATTTGTCTCCCCAAATGTTGCGGATAGCTAGACAAAATAACCGCCACCGTCCCCGATTAATTTATCTGGAAGGTAATGCAGAAAATCTCCCCTTTACTGAGGGACAATTTGATGCGGTTTTTAATACTATTAGTTTCTTGCATTATCCCCAACCAGAACAGGTTTTAAATGAGGTAGCAAGGGTACTTTCTCCCGGTGGTAAGTTTTATTTAGTAGACATTACCTTTAATAACTCATCACCATGTCAAATTACACCCCATTCTCCTACAGGAATTAAGTTTTATAGTAAGAATCAAAGAGAAGAAATGGGTAATAATGCTGGTTTAACTTGTGTAGGTCACTATGATTTATTGGGGTTTGTACTATTAACTGTTTTTCAAAAATAATATTCGTAGAGTGCGTTAGTGATAGCGTAGCGCACCATTTTCTTATCTTAGATAGTTAGCATATTTAATATTCCAAGTTTAAACTTCTATCTCTTGAACGACCTCTAGAGGTAATTCTAATATTTCTACAATTTCTTGATCACTTAAACCTAACTGCCTTAATTTTTCGATTTTCTTAACTCTCTTTTTATCTAACTTTCTTTTAGGAGGTTTAGAACCAATATTCACACAACCAATTATATTTTGATTAATACTTTTATCACCTAAAAAAATATTTACATTTCCCTGTCGTTCAAGAACAGATTTAAGATTACTTTTATCAACTGGTTCATCGAAAATATTAGATAACATTTGCAAGAGTTCATAACCTACATCCTTCGCGTGACCGGCACTACAACCACAAGCTTCAGCAATATCAGCATATTTTTGATATTTTAGTGTTCCTTCAATAACGCCACGTTGTAAGTCGTTGAGATGCTGTCCTGTGTTGAGATAAAGAGCGTCATCCACAAGTTGTAGTAGTTGCTGAACCTGCATATTGATAAATGTAACGCGACATAAGTAATTTTAGCAGACTTTATCCGTATTTTTCCGCTTTTTTCCGTCTGGTTTTTAATTTTTTTTGCAATCCGCTTTTTTCCGCTTTTCAATGTTAGGTGTTTGGTGTAGTTTCGTAGAGATATCAGTCCGCAATTTAACTTGCGGGAGTTCGCACATTTTTCTGCGGGGATACTCGTTGATTTTTTGGGTGAGTAAAAATACTATCGGTAAAGGCTTAGGAAATTCCAAGCTGAATCAATACCTTAGCAATTCACAGTAATTTTTTTTTGAGTAACAAGCGTATGAAATTATTTAACATGAAGTCAAAATTTGTTTTCCATGCTTGTTTAGCAGCAGGCGTATCTGCTTTTGGTATTTTATCAGCCTCAGTTGCTCAAGCTGGTAATGGTGTACCTGATTATATTGTTGAGTATAAAGGACAGCCAGCGATCGCAGTTTTTGAAGATGTAAAGCAATCTTACGCGCTCGGTTGCCCTGGATTTCGTAGTCTTTGGAAAAAAGTTCTAGTACAACAGGCTGTCAGTTCCGCAGTGTTTAACAGAATTATCAGCGCGAATCCTATCGTTGCAGATATTCCATGCAATGGATCAGTTGATCCATACGCACCCTCTGGAGAACCCGGTGCATTAGTGATTCCTCACCGTGATGGTAAGTCTTACAGACATTATATAAACAGCCTTGATTTTGTCAAAACTGTGGGGGGCGGCAATTTGATTCCGATTTCTAGAGAGGAGTTTTACAAGCGCTTTCCAAGTCGGGGTACTGACTTTCGTGTAAGTCGGTAGTGATTTTTGCAGTGTTTAGATTTGTCTGTATTGACCAAGCTGCTTTGTAGGCGATCGCACTTCCCAATATATTCAGATCCCCGACTTCTTTAAGAAGTCGGGGATCTAGTTACCCTAAATAGCTATAAAACATCTACTTCGGTTATATAATTAAAACAAATTTGTAAAATATTGAGAACCTTATGACTCAGATTACAATTGAAGAAGCTACTCAAAATTTATATAAACTTCTAGAACAAGTCGCTAAAGGTGAGCAATTTATTTTGATAAAAGAAGGCAAAGAAATTGCTCGTCTTCTTCCTCCCCAACAGGTGAAGAAAGTATTTCCTAGTTTAAACCATTGTAGAAAATCCATAGTTTTAAAAGGAAGTGCAATGAGTACCACGATATTAGAAGAAAGAGAGAACGAAAGATATTGATTTATTTAGATACTAGCACCATTGTTTCTTTATAGACATCTATAACTATTGTAAAGATGTTTCATATAACTTACTCTTGACTTAACCAATTATACCAATCTTCCAAACCTTCTCCAGTAGTAGCAGAAACTTGGAAAATTTTGATTTTAGGATTTACCTGTTTTGCATATTCAATACAGCGTTGAACATCAAAATTGATATAAGGTAATAAATCAATTTTTGTCAAAATCATGATTTCACTATTGCGGAAAATATGAGGATATTTAATAGGTTTATCTTCCCCTTCTGTCACCGATAAAATTACAACTTTAGCCTGTTCTCCCAAGTCAAACAAAGCCGGACAAACCAAATTTCCGACATTTTCAATCATCACCACAGAATTAAGGGGAGGATTCAATTCTTGCAAACCTTTTTCTATCATGGAAGCGTCTAAATGACAGCCTGTACCCGTGTTGATTTGCACAACTTTACAACCTGTTTGTTTAATCTTTTCCGCATCATTAGTAGTTTCTTGATCACCTTCAATCACGCTAATAGTTAATTTATCTTTTAAATCATTAATTGTGCGAGTTAATAATGTCGTTTTTCCCGAACCTGGAGAACTCATTAAATTCAAAGCCAGAATATTTCGACCTTTAAACCAGCCGCGATTTTGGGCAGCTAATAAGTTGTTTTTACCTAAAATTTCTTGTTCTAAAGATATTGTTGTATTATGAATTTTAGCATGAATTTGGGGTGCTTCTTCATGATGATGAGAATGGGTTATTACAGTTCCATCTGCTAAAGTATGGGTATGATAATCTGCATTTTCCATATTTGTAATTGTCATTTGATTATCATCAGAACAGCCGCAAGTTACACACATAATTCCTCCACTTCAATTTCTTTGATTTTTAATTCTTCACCAGCTATGATATCTAATTGCACACTACCACATTGACAAATTCCAAAAGGTTTATCTATCGGAAAAATTGTCCTACATTGACGACATTTAGCCATGCCGGGTATTTCTAATATTTCTAATATTGCCCCTTCAACTATTGTACCTTGGGCGCAAATATCGAAACAGAATTTAATTGCATCTGGCATAATAGCTGATAATTTGCCAATTTCTAATAATACTCTTTGAACTTTTTTATTCTGGGCGTTTTCGCTAACTATAGCGATGATGTTTTGGGTGATTCCTAATTCGTGCATATACTTTTTTTAAACGAACCACAGAGGCACAGAGGACACAGAGAAAAGAAGTGAATTTGTAGGTTGGGTTAAGCGATAGCGCAACCCAACAAAACCACAAAAATGTTGGAAGTGTTGGGTTTCCTTCGTCAACCCAACCTACGCAATTTATACATTTTAACAAATTCTGGGGAGTTGGTCGCCGACTAGCATATCTATGATTCTTTCTGCACCAAAGGCGGTTTTTAAGAGGACTATTCCTGGTGGTGTGGGAATAATTTCACCTATGATAGATGCTTGTTTTCCTGTGGGGTGGTTTTTCATTGTTGCTAAAATCAAATCGGCTTTTTCTGGAGGTGCAACTATGACTAATTTTCCTTCGTTGGCTAAATATAATGGTTCTAAACCTAAGATTTCACATACTCCATTTACCTCTTCTCTGATAGGAATTGCGTTTTCATTAATGCGTATTCCTAAGTTAGAAGTGAGGGCAAATTCATTTAATACTGTGGCTAAACCTCCTCTGGTTGCGTCTCGCATGGCGTGAATTTGGGGACAAATTTTAATAATTTCGGCGACTAATTCATGCAGTGGTTGACAGTCACTTTCTATATCTGTTTCTAATGCTAATTCTCCTCTGGCAATTAATATTGCTGTGCCATGATTTCCTATTTCTCCGTTAATAATTACTACGTCTCCCGGTTGAATGTTGCAAGGAGAAATGTCAATGTTTGGGGGAATTATGCCAATTCCGGCAGTATTAATAAATAGTTTATCAGCACAACCACGATTAACAACTTTTGTGTCTCCTGTGACTATTTGCACTCCGGCTTTTTGGGCTGCTTTTTGCATACTGGCAACTACACGCCGTAATGTTTCTACTGGTAAACCTTCTTCTAAAATGACGCTACAGGTAAGATATAAAGGTTTTGCACCACTCACAGCTAAATCATTAATTGTGCCATTAATTGCTAGTTCTCCTATGTCTGAACCAGGAAAAAATAAGGGGTCTACTACATAGGAATCTGTGGTAAATGCTAATCTGTTTCCATATTGGGAAAGATTGGCTAAATCAAATGTGGCTTGGTCTTCTAATTGGGAAAGAATGGGATTATCAAAACTTTTCACAAAGATATCATCTATTAAATCTCTCATAGCTTTACCACCGCTACCATGGGATAAGTTAATATGAGTATCTCTTACCTTTCCTTGACGACGACGGATTTGTTCAATTTTTTGGAAAAGGGGATTTTGATGAGAGTTGATTGTCATTTTTAAAATTGTTTTGTAATTATAATGTTTTCTTGTGGGACAGGCAAGATGCCTGTCATTATTAATTAATTACCTACCCGTTTCTTCATGTCTACCATTATGTTTATCGTAATGTAAAACGCCACCAACTGCCCAATCTTCCCGTTCAAATTCATCAATATGAATAGTTATCCATTCGGGTTTTGTTCCTAAAGCAGAAACTAAAGCGTCAGTTACAGCTTTAACTAATTTTCGCTTTTTTTCTATGGAGTGACCTTTACCAATTTGGACAGTTACAAAAGGCATATAATTTTCCTCAAATTGTGCAATTTAGACTGATATAGGTTCGGTTGATACACCTGATTTATCTCTTTTTGCCATAGTTGAAAGTCGCCCATATTTGTAATATGCTGCACAAGCACCTTCGGAGGAAACCATACAAGTTCCTATGGGTGTTTCCGGTGTGCAAGCTGTTCCAAATACTTTACATTGCCAAGGTTTTAAAACTCCTTTCAGAATTTCTCCACATTGACAAGCTTTATGATCTGCTACTTTTAAATTAGGAATTGTAAATTTAGCTTCTGCATCAAATTGGGCATATTCTTCGCGGATTTTAAAACCAGAATTGGGGATTTCTCCTAAACCTCTCCATGCAAATTTTTCACGGACTGCAAATACTTTATTTATGGCTGTTAAGGCGTTTTTATTTCCCCTAGGTTCTACTAAGCGATTATATTGATTTTCGACTTGACAACGATTTTCTACTATTTGTTTTAATAACATCCAAATTGATTGGAAGATGTCTAATGGTTCAAAGCCAGAAATAACGATGGGTTTATGATATTTTTGGGCAACAAATTCATAAGGTTCTGTGCCTATGACCATACTTACATGACCAGGACCAACAAAACCATCAAGTTGTAAATCGGGATTTTCTAATAATGCTTGTAATGCAGGAATTACTAATACATGATTAGAAAACATACTAAAATTAGTTATATTTTCTGCGGCTGCTTGGAGAATGGTAAATGCGGTGCTGGGGGCGGTGGTTTCAAAGCCTAAACCAAAGAAGATGATTTCTTTATGGGGGTTTTCTTTGGCTATTGTCAGGCTATCTAAGGGTGAATAAACCATGCGAATATCTGCACCTTGGGCTTTGGCTTGTAATAAGCTGGTTTTTGCACCGGGTACGCGCATTGCGTCGCCAAATGTGGTAAATATGATGTTGGGTAGTTGACAGAGTGCGATCGCATCATCTATTCTCCCTTTAGGCATGACGCACACTGGACAACCCGGCCCATGAATTAATTCAATATTATCGGGTAATATTTCTTCGATTCCGTATTTGAAAATAGCATGGGTATGTCCTCCACATACTTCCATTATTTTTAAATGTCTGTCTATTTGTTGGCTGAGTTTGGTTATTTCTTGTTGTAAAGCGAGGGCTTTTTCTGGGTTACGAAATTCGTTTACATATTTCATAATTTTTGTTTCGCGCAAAGGCGCAAAGGTGCAAAGACGCAAAGGAATAAAGGAGATTTTAAGGATAAGATTGGGCTATTTCTTGCAATAATTGTAATGTTTCTGCGGCTTCTTGTTCGTTGATTCTGTTCATGGCAAAACCGACGTGGACTAATACCCAATCTCCTATACAAGTTTCTGGGGGGTGTTGTTCGTCAACTATACAGGCTATGTTTATTTGGCGTTTGACTCCTCCAATATTAACTATGGCTAGTTTATGTTCTGGGTTGGTTATTTCTGTGATTTGTCCGGGTATTCCTAAGCACATTTTAGTTTTCCTTTTTTAATATTTATTTCACGCAGAGGCGCGGAGACAACAGAGGTTTTTATGTTATTTCTTTTAAGTATTTAGCGGCTGCAATTACGGCTTGTCCTAGTGATAATCCGCCATCATTTGTGGGTACTATACTATGAGTTAATACATTAAGTTCTAATTTTTCTAGTCGCATTTTTACCTGTTGTAATAGAATTTGGTTCTGAAATACGCCTCCTGTTAATGTTACTTGATTAAATTGATGTTCTTGTCTAAGTTGTTGAACCATTGTTACAATAGCAATAGCTAAACTTTTATGAAATCCCGCAGCTATTATTGATGATGAGATGTGCTGTTTAATATCATTAAGAATTTCTCGCCATGTTGGGGATGTATCTATATAATAAATACTATCTAATTTTTTAAATTTAAAGGAATAATTTAGACTTTCTTTATCATTGTTTAAAATATTGATATCAGTTATTGCTTCCATTTCTATGGCTGCTTGTCCTTCATAACTGCATTGTTCTCGACAAATACCTATGGCGGCTGCAACTGCATCAAATAATCTTCCTACTGATGATATTAAGGGTGAATTAATACCTTTTTCTATGATTTGATTGAGTAGTCTAGGGTTTTTATGTTCTAAGAATTTGATTATTTCTAAATCACTATATTTTTCTTTAAGTTCTTCCCAGGTGAAAGCATTAATTAATTGAGAGTATGTATTTCTCCAAGGTTGATAAATTGCCTGTTTTCCTCCTATCATAGGCATAGGTTTAAATGTGGCTAAACGTTGAAAATTTTGATAGTCTGCTAATAAAAATTCTCCTCCCCATAATGTACCGTCTTCTCCATATCCCAAACCATCAAAGGCTATTCCTAATACTGGTTTTGTATCTAAAAAAATTTGATTTTCTGCCATACAAGCGGCTATATGAGCGTGATGATGTTGAATTTCTGCTAATTTAATTTTGTTACCTGTTGCTAGTTCTTTACCAAGTTTAGATGATAGATATTCTGGATGTTTATCAATAGCAATTATTTCTGGTTTATGTTCAAATAAATTCAGATATAAATTCAATATTTCTTGATAAGCATTAAAAGCAGCCGCATTTTCTAAATCTCCTAAATGTTGTGATAAAATCGCCTCATCTTCTCTTAATAAACAAAAGGTATTTTTTAACTCACTCCCCATGGCTAAAATTGGCGGTATTTTCTCAAATCCAGGTGGTAATTTAATCGGTGCTGGTGCATATCCCCTAGCACGTCTAAGGGTTTGTATTTGATTATCAATAACTCTAACTATGGAATCATCTACTCTATTAACAATATCTCGATTATGTAAAAGAAAATAATCAGCTATTTTTGATAATTTATCTTTTGCATCTTCATTATCTATACATTGTGGTTCATCAGAAATATTTCCACTAGTTAAAACTATGGGTACTTTCATTCTTCTGAGAATTAAATGATGTAACGGCGTATAAGGTAGCATGAAACCCAGGGTATTTTGTCCTGGGGCTAGGTCAGATGCTAATTTACTATGATCTTTAATATTTAATAAAACAATAGGTGCAGCAGGACTTGTTAATAATTCTTTTTCCAACTCATTAATATAGCAATATTCAGAAATAATATTAATATCCCTTGCCATTAAAGCCAAAGGTTTATGATAACGCTGTTTACGATTTCTGAGTTTTAAAACTGCATTTTCTAAAGTGGCATCACAAGCTAAATGAAAACCACCTAAACCTTTAATAGCAACAATCTCACCCTTTTGTAATAAAGTACAAACAGCATCCACATCATCTAACATAGAAAACATATCAGATATCACAGGTTTACCGTCAGCCCTTTCTAACCATGCACGCGGTCCACATTCAAAACAAGCCACAGGTTGGGCATGAAAACGACGATTTTCGACATCTTGATATTCCTTTTCACATTCCTTACACATTGAAAAATTCACCATGCTAGTGTTATTTCTATCGTAAGGAATAGCCCGAATAATACTCAACCTTGGACCACAATGAGTACAATTAGTAAAAGGATAACGAAAATAACGACTAAAAGGATCAAAAATCTCCCTTTGACATTGGGGACAAGTTGCAGCGTCAGGAGAAATTTCCGTTTTCACCACACTATTAACACTGCGAGAAATCACAAAATCATTAAAATTAAACTCCCCCAAATATGGACTTCTAATCACCTCATTAATTCTTGCTAAAGGAGGACATTCTTGATATAATTGATTGACAAACTCCGCTATTTCCTCCTCACTCCCAGAAACACGAATTAACACCCCTTCACCATCATTACAAACATCACCTTTTAAACCCAAAACCTTCGCCAAACGATACACAGTAGGACGAAAACCCACCCCTTGCACAATACCACAAACCCGAATTTCTTCTATTCTCATCTTTGCGTCTTTGCTCCTTTGTATCTTTGCGCGAAATAATTAAAACTTCCAAATCAAAACGCGATTATTTCCAGAATCAGCAACTACCGCATTCTCACCACAAACCTTAATTCCATAACACCAATTTAAACTTCCTCTTGTTGGTAGTCCAAAATTCCGATTTTCACTTTTATTTGTAAAGTTATCTTGTCCCATCACACCATCAGCATTAGCACCCTGCAATAATAAAATAGATGCTCGTTTTTTCCATCCTAGCAAACGGGAATTAGCTGTATCAGCAACTATTAACCAATCCCCCGCAATATCTACCCCATAAGGCATACTTAAACTACTGGCACTAGGGAAATAAACACCTTGATTCAATTCCACAAAATTGAAGTTTTTTTGTCCTAAAACCACTGCACAAGGGGCATTATTTGCTGTGGGAATTCCTTCCCAAATCATTACTCGGTTATTACCTGCATCTGTAACAACTAAATTATCTTCCCAAAGGGTGATATCATGACACCAACGCATACTAGCAGCAGTGGGAGAACCACCCCCATTTTCATTGCGTGATATCATATCTGGTTGTCCCAAAACTATATCCGCAGGTTGTCCATTTTCTGTGGGTAATTGATTCCAAATTAATAAGCGACGATTGCCAGTATCAGCTACAAATAACTTACCTTGATGATAGAAAATACCATAAGGCCAATGTAAAGTATTTGCCGCAGGTTGTTGATTTCCTCTGTTATGTAAATTATCAATAAAGTTAGATTGTCCTAATACTAAATCTGCGGGAATATGACTATCTGTAGGGATATTATACCAGATGAGAATGCGATGATTCCAAGCGTCTGCAACGGCTAAACCATGACCACATTTGCAAATACCTGTAGGGACACTAAATGTAGATTTTCCTGGTGTCCTTTTAGCGTTTTGTCCTTCATGAAAAAAGTCAGGTTGTCCTATTATCCAGTCAGCAGGTTGATGATCTTTTGTGGGTAAATTTCGCCACCCTAATAAACGATGATGTCCTGTATCTGCTACCCATAATGGTCCCGTTGGTGATAATAAACAAGCTGCACGGGGTCCAAACATTGTTGTGGGAGTAGGTGCAATAGGTATTGCTATTTGTTCTGGTGTAATATTGTTTCCTAATATTATTTTTGCACCATGAGGGGAGAGGGGTAAATGGGGGATATTTTGGGTTTGCAATGTAGATAGGGAATTAATATTTACGCTATTTACTCCAATACGGTTTAGTTAATAAAATTGTAGGTTGGTTTAAGCGATAGCGCAACCCAACAAAGTTTGGAAAATGTTGGGTTTCCTTGCGTGAAACTCATCTACTTAGATTATTGGAAAACCTGGAATAATTCTATCAATTTCCTGCATTTTTCATAAAGTTTCTGTTAAAGCAATAACAATTGTTTGATACTGGTTATAGAAAAGCTTGCCTCAGCATGAATTATGATATAATTGTATTACTTGATAGAGTTGAGATTACTTTGTTAAATTATGTTGATAAAATAAATACTATGCCAGCTAAAGACATCTATCACAATACTGTAAAAAATGCACTTATCAAAGATGGTTGGAAAATTATCCATGACCCTTTACGAATTCGTTTAGGAAGAGGTAAAAATCTATTTGTTGATTTAGGTGCTGAAAGATTATTAGCAGCAGAACGAGAAACAGAAAAAATAGCTGTTGAGGTGAAAAGTTTTACTCGTCATTAGGATATGAAAGACCTGGAAGACGCTGTTGGTCAATTTGTTTTGTATGATCATTTATTAGCACGTTATTATCCTGAATATAAGTTATTTCTGGCTGTGAGTGAAAGCACTTGTAAAACAGTTTTTGAAGAAGAAGCTGGTCAAACTTTAATTGAAGATGGTGTAATTCGTTTATTTAGTTTTGATGCTGAACAGGAGGTAATTGTCAAATGGATTCCTTAACTAATCAATATCGTCAAATCATTAAAAAAATTCTTGAAGAATATGCTGATTTTCTTGGCAATGATGAACAGGTTAAAGTTGAATTGGTGTTAGATGAGAAAAATGATCGTTATTTATTAGTAGAAACTGGTTGGAAAAATGGTTATCGGATATATGGAACTTTATTACATCTTGATTTAATTGATCATAAGGTTTGGATTCAACATGATGGTACTGAGGAGGGGGTTGCTAATGATTTGGTTGCTGCGGAAATACCAAAATCACATATCATTTTAGGGTTTAAAGCGCCTGAGATTCGGAAATATACGGAGTTTGCTGTTTTTTAGATTTTATCAAAAATCAGAAACGCATAAGGTTAATGTCAATCTGCTTTGATAAGCTATATAAAGCAAATATTTTTACCAGATGAGAGTGTTGCTTATGTTACAGAAAAGAAAAATAAAATCTCAAACTATGGTAATTACTGTTTCCAAAGATGTAATTACAGACAAAGCAATTTCACTACTTAATTTTTCTAATGAATCACTAACTACTTGGACAGAAGTAGCAACTACTAGTGGTGATTTAGCTGCATTCTTAAGTGAACTTTACAACGAATCTGCTTTCATTCTCTCAAAAGAAGGTGAGATATTTCATCTTGATGAGAGTACAAGAAAGAATATAACTGATCGGAGGCTTGAAGAAGGAATAGATGCAAGTAGTATATTGGCTGAAAAATTTACTGTGTATACCATGAACTCAGTTCCAGCACCTGCGGCTGCTCGGACATATAAAAAAATTGCTCCAGATTACTTCTTGTACAATAAAATTTTCGGGAAAACGTTGAAGTATCTTGTAGCTTGGGAGAATGTTTATAGCAATATACTGGCTGATAGTGCGTTTTTTTCACAAGCCCATTTACTTGAAGCAAGTACAGATATAGGTGCTTGTGTAGAAATGGCTGCTCAATTATATTATAAACAATCATTTCAGATACTTCGTGGATTTTTAGAAAACGCAGTTTTACCCGTTCATTTTTGTGATCAACCCAATGAGTTTGAAAAGTGGCGATCTAATAACTATCGTACCCCACAACTACGAGGAAAAGATGGACTTTTGAATAGGTTGGAAAAGTCGGGCTTAATAACTAATGAACTAAATATAAATGTGTCTAACCTGTATGAACAGCTAAATGGCAGCATACATGGTGGGGAAAAGTATTTAATACATAAAGGAGTTCACAAAAATGCTTGGAGTGGGCTACTTTTCAAAGAGCAAGACTTTTTAGATTGGTGTACAGCCATTTCTAAATCTGTAGAAGTTGGAATAAAACTTCTTCAAATCAATGTTAAACAGTCGATGAATTTACGAGGTTCAAATGATACTGTGTGTACAACTTGTCATAATGAAAAAAATTTGAAGTTAGAAGAATTTATATTCGGTAGTAGGAATTTCAAACGATATTTTTGCCACATTTGTGGTCATCAATCAACTTTTGATGATGATGGTAATCTTTCTCATACAGTTACAGAATATGAACAGTAAACAGAAGAGCGATCGCATTATTGATATAGAGTTAAGAGCGATACCTTCAGTGCGCTTCGCTAACGCATTTCTAATGTAGAGTGAGAGCGATCGCCATTTATAATAAAAATATTGCAACCGTCAATGTCACGAGGATTAAAAAAATGGACGTTACACAAATTAGTAACAAAACAATAGAACTATCTGACATTACAGCTTGGGATAAAAACGGAAATAAACTTTTAGTATCAAAAGTTAGAGCTAGAAATATTGTAGAAGATATTACTGCCAAAGTTGAAGATATTCTCAAATTTGAGTATGAACATAATAAAGTTATAATTCCTTATGCTATGACAGCTACCCGTGAAGAAATTAAGATTTTTCAATGGGATGGTGAAAAGTTAGAAAATGTCTACACCTTCCCAACTCATGAAGTTTTGTCTGAATATGATCCAGAATTTAGTCATAAGAAGAGGATTTTTGAATACTATCTGGAAACATTAGTTGAAGGATGGTTGAGAGATTTGGCTGATAATTGGAAAACAGATAATCCACCAAAATCAGAAGAACTAACTCAGATAGGCTTTGTAGATAAAATTGCTGATGCAGCACAATAAAGGTTAGAAAATTTAATGATTACGCTTTATATAGAAACTAATTTTTTTATTGATTTTGCCAAAAATCAAGATCAAAAAACTGAGAAGTTAGTCTATCCCCAAGATCCGGAAGCAACAGCAATACTTAATATAGCAACTCCTGCAATTTGTTGTATGGAATCTCTTTCTGTACTAGAAAGTGACGTTATTCTCTCTCATTTTACCAAAGTGATAAAATAATTAAATTTATCTAACTAAATATAATTTTAACTGTTAAATAGTAAATATGGGAAATCCCCAATATTCCAGAACAAATGGGATTAATTACCTATTATGCAAATTGATACAAATAGCTTTTTATGGTTTGATGTAGCAGATGATGTCAAAGAATTATTAATATTAGCTGCACAGACTTGGGAAAATACAGAAGAATCTACAAAATATATGCAGCAAGCGTTAGCTAAAACAGGAGATAACACAGATGTTTTAGTTGCAGCTTATAGATATTTTTACTACAAAAATAATTATGTCTTAGCACTGACAACAGCAGAGAAAATAACCGCTAAAATAAAAAAAGCGGAAAGTCTACCTGATAATTGGCAAGAACTTAAACCTATCCTAGTTAAACGTCACGAAGAATCTCAAATCAGATTGTACTTAACTGCTTATGCTGCTTCTGGTTTGGTATTAGCTAAACTAGGAAACATAGAAAAAGCAAAGGAAATCAGTATCAGAATAAAAGGTATTGATGACAAAAATGATTTTGGTGCTGGTATTCTTCTAGATATTTTAACTCGTCCACCAGAAGTAGATGATTAAATCTGGAAATAGGGAAAAACCCCTACAAATGACAACCACAAGCAATCAGCAAATTACGAATCATGAATAATTGGTTATCTTTCAACTCAAATTCCCAGCTAATATCCTCATCTTCTAACCAGAATACTGTGATTCTACCGGGAATGCCTACATCTCCAATAACTCCTATAACTAAAATGCCTCAAACCTCTCCTCCTATCATTTTTTTACCTAATTCTGCACAGTCAATATTTTAAAATTTATGCAAGGTCAGGATTTATTTGTTGCTGAAAATGGACAATATCAAGTTTGTAAATCAGCAAGATCATGGGATTTATTGCGTGATAATTATCGTCTGTATCGCTTTTTAACTGAAGTCGAAGATATCCTCAAAAATGTTGAAGATGAATCAACACGACTACCAGAAATTAGAATGTTGGTAAGACGATTAATTATTAATTCCTATTGGGTACAAAGTCAATCTTTACAACCTGATCTAAAAACGGGAATCTCGGTTCTACTATTATATGATGAATTAGGATTTCCCCTAACTGTACAAACAGTAACATTTGCACCAGGAACAACTTCTAATATTCATAATCATGGAACATGGGGAGTAGTCGCAATCTTAAAAGGTCAGGAAAAAAACACATTTTGGCGACGGAGTTCTCATCCAGATTTTCCTGATAAAATTGAAAAAACAGGCGAAGTAAATTTATCCCCCGGTGATATTATCAGTTTTACACCTGAGACAATACATCAAGTTCAAGCCATTGGTAAAGAACCAACAGTAACATTTAATATTTATGGAGAAACAAACCCAAAACAGAGATTTGAATTTGACGTAATTAACCACATTGCTAAAAAATTTTAAAGGTAGTGGCAAAAAAAGAAATAACAGATTATGCTGATAAATATTATAGAAAATAAGATCCCCGACTTCTTTTTAGATATTGTCAATAAATGAATAATTAATCTTAGAAGTCGGGGATCTAAGTGTTAGCTATCAATCAAAATAATCATCTTCCCTCTGCGTTTATCTGCGTTCATCTGCGGTTAATTATTTCCTATCCAAACATCCAACTATAACCTTATAGGAGAAACAGCAATGGCCAGAGTAATTTTCTATGAAAAACCAGGCTGTAAAGGTGGTACAAAGCAAAAAGTTTTGCTAACAGCAGCAGGTCATGAAGTAGTAGCATATAACCTATTAACAGAACCTTGGACAGTGGAAAAATTGCGGTCATTTTTTGGTGATCGCCCCGTCATAGAATGGTTCAATAAAGCTGCGCCTAGTGTAAAATCAGGAGAGGTGAATCCCGAAAACATCACCGCTGAAAATGCCTTGGTCATGATGCTGAAAAATCCCTTATTAATCCGTCGTCCCTTGATCCAAGTAGGGGATAAAAGAGAAGTAGGCTTTGATGTTGAGAAAATTGACGCATGGATAGGCTTGAAAGCCGCAGATGAGTCTTTAAAACAAATGAGTGAACACCTCATGCAGCAGAACCTCCAAGGCTGCACTCATGGACATAATCACGACCACCATCATGGTAAAGGTGGTTGTAAAAATCACTGATAAGGACATGAGGTACTAAAAAATCTCTACCCGCTTCTTTCTTAGTTCTCAAAGTTATTCAGAGAAAAAAGGCGGGTAAAAACAATAATTTATCGGTGTTGCTGATTAAGGGTATGAATTTTAGTCTCACGCAAAGGCGCAAAGGCGCAAAGGTAAGAGTTTTAAAGGTTAAATTTGGGAATTTCATACCTCAATTCAATATGGCTACGCCATTTATCTATAATCCTGTCTTTGAATATCCCGTAATCTCGCTGCATCACGCATACCATAATCAGTGCGAGTAAAGCGATTTAGCTGCATTTCAAAAAATTCCCGATTTGCTTGTAAATGCTGGGGATTTTCATCATCTAAAGGATACAAAAGGGCAGTTCTTAAAGCTTGAATTACCGCCGATGTGACATTATACATCGAACGTTGAAAAGTAATCCCCAATTGAATCAAAATATCCTCTTCTCCTCGACAATGTTCTTGGTAATAATCAACAAGATATTGAGGCAAAAAGTGCAACATATCTTGCATTAATAATGTGGGAGGAATACCCGCTGTACCCACAGGAAAAACATCAGCGTAAAGAATCCCATAATGAAAGTCTTTTTGATCTTCTGGAACTTGTCCCGCTTGGGCATTATAAGACTTTGTGCCTCTAAATGGTGCTGTGCGATAAAAAACAGCTTCTACATAGGGTAATGCGGCTTCATATAGCCAAGTAAAACCTTTAGATTTGGGGATGATTTCATAACATTCACCATCAATATAAACATGATGATAAATCGGACGACCTGCAATAGCAAATATACCATTTATGAGAAAATTCATGGCATCAGGTACACTTTTGAAACCACCTTCATCATAAATATCTGACATTTCAAAAAATACTGGTGCCATGACTTCCCAAAAAAGTCCTAAATTAGAATAATAGGACATCATCCGGCACTGTTCCAAAAACATATCAGGAAACAGTTTATAAAGTCCCGACATGAGGGGGTTTTTCCGAAAATAAGCTTTAATGGCTTTATCAGCATTAGCTTTATATTCTTCGGAATCTAAATAGGCATCAAATTGATTAACAGGTGCATACATTTTGCGATGCCATAACATAGCCTGCATACAAGCTTCCGCAAATTCCATGTTAATTCTGTCATGGAATAAATGATGGAAAATTTTCGGCATTTTGGTAGTTTCACCTTTTTCCATAAATGCCAAAAGTTCTGGGTGTGCAGTGGCTATACCTCGCCAAATTCTTAAATCAGCATCATCCCCGGCATAGTGATTATGTAAGTCTAAATATTCTTGGGGTAGGAAATATTTAAAAGCTGGCAAAGGATCTAAAAATACTCTTTCGGCAATATAAAGTAAGTCTCGCCAATAGAAATCCATTGGTACAGCATAAGCTTTATAAATACCGATAATTTGCATGAGGTTTTCTGGAGTATCTGGCAACATTGAACCGCCAGCTTCTAAGCGATGAATAATTTCTGCAAATTCGTGTTTTGAAGGTGGGATTTTTGTATTTGGTTTAGCTGGAGTTTGTACCATAATATTTTTGTTTTGGTTAATAAAATTTTTTTGATTGCGGAACAGTTTTCTTCTCGTTCCCATACTCTGTGTGGGAATTTCTCGTTCCCATACTCTGTGTGGGAATGAATTCTAGAAGGCTCTGCCTTCAATAATATTAGAATTAGAGGCAGAGCCTCTGTGATAGCATTCCCAGTCGGAGACTGGGAACGAGATAACTACTTCAAGGCAATTACGGTTTTTGCGGTGGTGGGAACTGCCGCTACCATAGCGGTAGTTGTGGTTTCACTCCAACGCACTAACCAAGTGGGTTGTACTCCCAAAAAGATAATTAAGAATGCCAAAATTAGCGCGGGAACTTTTTCATTCCATAATACTCTGGGATAGTAGGCTAGGTTATTTTGCAGTTTGCCAAAACAGGTACGGTTGAGAAGAATAAGAAAATAAACTGCGGTTAAACCAGATGCTACTACACATAAAATTGTGGGAATGGGAAAGCTGGAAAAACTGCCTTGAAAGGAAATAAATTCCGCAATGAAACCTGTTAAACCGGGAATACCAGCACTAGCCATGCCACTTAAAACCAGCAAGGCACTAATTAATGGTAAACCGCGAATAGGACTCATTAAACCACTAAGTTTATCTAATTCTCTTGTCCCAACTTTGGTTTCAATAACTCCGACTAAATGGAAGAGAATAGCGAGAATAATTCCATGACTAAACATTTGGGCGACTGCACCAACTAATGCTAAAGGCGTGGCGGCTGCTGCTGCTAGTAAAATATAGCCCATGTGGCCGATAGAACTATATGCTACCATGCGTTTGATGTCTGTTTGGGCGATCGCTACAACTGCCCCATAAATCGCGCTAATTGCCCCCCAAATTGCTAAAGTTGGGGCGATAATCTGCCAAGTTTGCGGAAACATTCCCAACCCAAATCGCAATAATCCATAAGTTCCCAGTTTTGCTAATATTCCCCCTAGCAAAATAGCAATAGGTGTGGAAGCTTCAACATAAGCATCTGGTAGCCAAGTATGGAAAGGAATTAAAGGAATCTTAATGCCAAAACCTAAAACTATTCCTGCTAATAATACTAATTGCATTCCCGCAGAAATGTTTTGAGTCGCCACAGCATCAAAGGCAAAACGATGAGAACCTGTTAACCATACCATGCCTAAAAATGTGGCCAAAATTAAAGCCCCAGAAATGGCTGTATAAATCAGGAATTTCATGCCCGCATAGGCTCGTTTTTCTCCTCCCCAAATGGAGATTAGTAAATAAAATGGAATTAATTCCAATTCATAAAATAGGAAGAACAAAAGCAAATTTTCTGATAAGAAAGCACCAGCAACGCCACCACTAACAAACAAAATCAGGGAATAAAATAACCGAGGACGTTCTGTATCTTTACTGCTGCTGTAAATAGCAATCCAAGTGAGGAAGCTATTTAATACCAACATTAATATTGATAATCCATCAACTCCTAATTGATAATTTAAACCTAATGTTTCATTCCAAGGTAGATATTCTGTAAATTGCATCCCTGGATTGCTGATATCAAATTTTAACAAAATGAAAATATTCCACAGCAAAACTAAACCTGTGACGATTGAAGATACTAACCGAATCTGACTCGCAGGAACATTTTTTGCTGGATAAAAACCGATGATTATAGCGGCTATAATTGGTAGCCAAATTAAAACACTCAACATATTTATTAATTGGTAATTGGTAATTGGTAATTGGTAATTGGTAATTGGTAATTGGTAATTGGTAATATAGCGGTTCTCGATTGAGTGAGATACAAGAACCCCATCCCCAACCACCTCCAATATCAAAAGTTTATCCTTTTCTTCCCCCCGCTGTGGGGTAGATTATTATCAGCAGTCTAAATCATAGATATTTAGAAAATTAAATTCATGAACTGAATTCCCCAGAAAGGCCATGTCACCCAAGCACCTAAAAAACCGACTCCTAACAGAACTGTTAAGGCATAAAATTGAGTTTGTCCATTGTTACTATATTTCAAGCCTTCACCACCCAATAGAGAGAATAAACCCACAGAGTTGACAATACCATCTATTACAAATCTGTCCAGCATATCGGCAAATTTAGAAAGTTGGGCAACGCCAAAAATAATGGTAACTTTGTAAATTTGAGGGGTGTAAAAATCGTAAGCAAATAAATTTTGTAAACCTTGCCATGGTAAACGAATTGGTTTGGGAATGTTGCCTAAATAGATGATGCTACTAATACTACAGCCGAAGATACTTGACCAAATTAATAGCAGGGCTACGTCTTTATTTAATGTTGCCCAGTCTGGAAGTAATGATAAACTTTGCAACACTAAAGGCAGGTGTAAAACAAAGCCAGATAAAATCATCATTGGTAACACCATTAACCAAATAGCTTCAGGAGAACGTTCACTCATTTGTTTGGGTTTACCACCAAAGATTAAAGCAAATTCTCTAGTTAAACTAAATGTAGTTAAGGCATTAACAAAAATTACTATTCCTACTAAAGTCGGATGTGTTTCCCATAACCCATCAGCTAATTTAAATAATGCCCAAAAACTACCTAAAGGGGGAAAACCAATTAAACCCAATGTACCGACAATAAATGCTATCCCGGACATGGGACGACGTGACCACAATCCACCTAATTGGGTAACATCTTGGGTGACACTATTCCAAACAATGCCCCCGGTACTCATAACTAATAATGCAGCGGATACGGCATGGGTGAGAACTAATAATAATGCGGTTTCATCCTGCTGTGTGCCTACAGCAATAAATATCAAGCCCATGTAAACACTGACAGAATAGGATAAACAGCGTTTAATGTCAATTTGAGCGATCGCAATTAACGCCCCACCAATAGCTGTCACCGCCCCAATCGCCACTATCGCCGAAGATGCCACAGGTGATAAACTAAACACAGGTTGCAATTTAATTAATACCCATGCCCCACTGGCCACTACCACCGAACTCCGCAAAATTGTACTGGGAACAGGTCCCTCCATGGCCTCATCTAACCATAGGTGCAAAGGAAACTGGGCGCATTTACCCATTGGCCCAGCAATTAATCCGAAACAGACTAAAGTGATAATTGTGGGGTCAACATTCGCCGTGGCCGCCCATGCAGTTAACTCTGTATAATTCCAAGTTCCTGAGAGTGTCCAAAGTCCCAAGACACCCATTAATAAAAACAAGTCTCCCACCCGTTTAGTCAAAAAAGCATCACGCGCCCCAGTCACTACCAAGGGTTGACTAAACCACAAACCTACTAATAGGTAAGTTCCCAATGTGAGGACTTCCAGAATTACATAAGTGGAAAATAAATCGTTACACAAAACCAAAGCACAAAGACCAGCTTCAAATAATCCTAATAAGGAAAAGAAGCGTCCCCAACCCCAGTCCATTTCCATGTAACCAATAGCGTATATCTGCGCTAACAAGTTCAAGCCGGTAATAATAATTACTGCCCCGATGCTGACAGCAGAAAGTTCTAAATTAATAGTCAGGTTTAAACCTGCTGTTGATAGCCAAGGAATAAATACTTCTTTAGCTGGATGATTCCAAATAGCAAAGAAAGCAAAGACGGCATGGAAAAAGGAGATAAAGGTCATCACCACGTTGACATATCCCGCCGGTCGAGGACCAGTTTTGCGAATGATCCCCGGCGACCAAGGTATAGCTAAAAGCCCACCTATCAAAGCATAAACCGGAATTAGCCAAACAGTGTCTACTAAATACTGATCCATTAAATTACCTCTATAGTTTGCAGCAAAAATTCAAGAAAACACACCAAATAGGTTTGATCTCTATCAACTTAGTGATGACAGACAATGAAAATTTATCTTTATTTAATATTGTTAGAAATAGCTTACCTTTATCTGTGCCAAAAAAGAATTACCTAATTAAACAAATTCACGATTTCTTTTGTAAAGAATTCTTATATTTCAATCAATTGAATTATCAAATAGCAACTATTACATTTAGTCTATGGATTGTATTTGTCTATAGTATCTATAGTATAGGGGCGGTATTTTCCACCCCGATCAAATTCACACTTTAGCAATTATGTCAAGTTGCAAATTGGGTAAATTACTTGACGCAATGATTACGACTGGGCTGAGTTGACTAACGGGCGCTGGCTTCATATCCCGATAATCAATAATTTGGACAACGATTAGGTATGCAATAGCCAGAAGTATAGAAATTGCACCTGTAATAATCGCAACTATCTGAGAACGGTTCATAAGTGTTTCCTACAAATTAAGTTATTGAGAGACTTATATATCTAGATTGCCATAAATTCTGAAATCAGTTTCATTTGCCAAAATATATCTGAAGCTGATAGGATAATGAAAAAGTTAGATATCAAGAACTCTCAGTAATTCTTTAGCTACATACTCAACCACAGGAACAGGAACAGCATTACCAAACTGTTTTTTAGCAACCTCATCTTTTTTATGGTATTCAAAATTCAGAGGAAATCCTTGTAATTTACAAGCGTGTTTTGCAGTAATGGGTATATATTTCTGCGGTTGATAAATTTTTTCTAAGAAAAGATTTTTATATTCCTGTGGATGACTAGCATGAATAGATACAGTTGCGATATAGTCTTTAGAACCAGTAGCAGTTAAAGTTGGGAAAATTTCAGCAGTCGGTAAAATAATTCTATAAATATTATTAATACCTGTCATATTTTTAGAATTTACAAATTCATATTTATGATCAGATGTTAACCGGAATATTCCTTTTTTAACTAAAATATTTAATTCATTTATCCCTATATCAATTATTCTTTCTCGAAAATTGTCAAAAGATAAAGGATTACCATCTTTATCTCCATATTTTTTACTTCTTCTATATTTAAGAAGTGTTAAGCAAATCATTTTTTCTCTATCACTCGTATTGATAATATCCCAAGAGTGAATTGTTGTATGTCCATTCCTTAAATCAGAAAAAATGAAAAAATCATTTAACTCATCATCTTTTTGAAATCTCGTTCTTGATGGTGGAATTACACCTTTAAATAAAGTATTTGCATCTAGTTTAACTTTTTCAACAAAATTAATATTTTTTAATTCATCCAAAATATCTAGAACTTTTGGGTGAATATTCAAAGGTTTAGGAAATTTATACTCCTGACATCTTTCTATATCCCTTCTAATCCCAACAATAAAAACTCTATCTCTATTTTGAGGTAAACCAAAATCGTAAGCATTAAGAACTTTCCATTTCACGCAATATCCTGTATTTGCTAATTCGTTAAGAATCAGTTCCAAATTATCCCGATTTTTAGGACTTGCTAATCCACTAACATTTTCAAAAATGAATCCTTTCGGTTGATTTTTATTCACTAGTCGAATTACATCAAACCATAATTTTCCTCGCTTGTCTTCAAATCCTCTTAAACAACCGGCAACAGACCAAGGTTGACAGGGAACACCACCGACAATGATGTCAACACTATGTGGAAGTTGACTAATTTTTGTGATATCTCCTAATTCAATTTCATGTTTATTAAAGTAACTAATAAAATTTTGCTGATAAACTTTAACTTACCTTTGGGGGTTAAAGTCCCCTGCTTCTACAAGCAGCGGGTTTTGCGTCGGGGTAAAATCCCCGTTGCAAAACGTAATTCTAAATTCTAAATTCTAAATTCTGCATTCTTTTAATTGCTTGTTTGTCTATTTCAGAATAGCCTAAACATTGACCACCTAATTTATCTAAAGCAATTCTAAATCCACCAATACCAGCAAAAAGATCAATAAAAGTGAATTGTTTTTGATGAGTTACTAATTTTAGAGGTAATTCTACTTGTTTTGATATTGGTGAAAATATAGATTTCATATTTGTTAGCTATTGTATCAACTAACTATTACATAGTTATAAATTTAGTATATCATCAAATACACAGATGGAATTAAATTTTATGTCCCTAACCGAAGAAATTCTTTCCCAACTCCCAGGCGATGTTTTAGGCGGCTTGCATCGTACTGACAGCATATTAGCATCGTTGCGAACAGGTAACGCACCCATACCCAACGTAGTTAAAGAAAATCCCAAAAATTTAGAATCTGTAGAATTTGATGTCATTATCTGCGGTGGAACTTTAGGAATTTTAATCGCTTCTGCTTTAGCTGTGCGCGGTGTGCGCGTAGCGTTATTAGAAAGGGGAATTTTGCGCGGAAGAGAACAGGAATGGAATATTTCTCGCAAAGAGTTAGAAGTATTTCGGGAATTGGAATTGTTGACAGCAGACGAATTAACACAAGCTATCGTCACAGAATATAATCCCGCACGAGTTAGCTTTCAAGGAGGTACAGAAGTTTGGGTAGAAGATGTTCTTAACATTGGTGTCAATCCTATTTATCTCCTCGAAACCTTAAAAACCCGCTTTCTTAAGCTTGGAGGAAAGTTATTTGAAAATACACCATTTAATGATGCAGTAGTTCACCCAAATGGAGTCATAGTCAATAATCAATTTACTGCAAAATTGTTACTAGATGCTATGGGAAATCTTTCTCCCATTAGCCAACAAGCGCGTCAAGGAAAAAAACCAGATGCACTTTGTTTAGTTGTGGGAACTTGTGCTAAAGGATATCCAGAAAATAACTCAGGAGACTTGTTGTTATCTTTCACAGCTTTGGAAAATCAATGTCAATATTTCTGGGAAGCTTTTCCAGCTAAAGATGGTAGAACTACATATTTATTTACTTATATGGATGCCGATGCACAACGGTTGAGTTTGGAAACCTTATTTGATGAATATTTACGCCTGTTACCAGAATATCAAGGTGTGGAAATTAATCGCCTAAATTTTCAACGGGCGTTATTTGGTTTCTTTCCTAGTTATCGTCAAAGTCCTCTGCAAACCCCTTGGAATCGGATTTTACCAGTGGGAGATAGTAGCGGGAATCAATCACCTTTAAGTTTTGGTGGTTTTGGGGCTATGGTACGTCATTTACAAAGGTTAACTTTGGGAATTGCAGAAGCATTAAAAACTGATCAATTATCTGCCCAATCTTTGGCAATATTGCAACCCTATCAACCGAGTTTAAGTGTAACTTGGTTATTCCAAAAAGCGATGAGTGTAGGTGTAAATCAGAAAATTGATCCTAATCAAATTAACCAATTACTCTCCGCTGTATTTGCCCAAATGCAGCAGTTAGGAACACCTATTTTAAAACCTTTTTTACAAGATATTGTTCAGTTTTGGGCGTTAACAAAAACTTTGTTAAAAACTGGTTTATCTCATCCTTTATTAGTTGCGAAAATCATTCCCCAAGTTGGTTTATTGAGTTTGTTGGATTGGATGTTACATTATGTGAATTTAATTGTGTATACTAGTTTGTTCTCTCTAAGTCCAAGATTAGAAATATTAGTTAATAATCTATCACCAGAAAACCGATATTATTGGCATCGGTTAATAGATAAATGGAAGTTTGGTTCTGGTAGTGATTATTCTGAATAATACAGCACTTTCCGGTGTGATGAGGTACATATCCAGCGGGCAAGACTTGTACTGAGCAGTTCGACCTTTCGACAAGCTCAGGGCATCGCAAGCTCACTGTAACACTTGTCGATAGCGCAGCGTGGCGTTAGCCATAGTATGCCCGCACTACAAGAGTTTCATAATTCAAGTTTGTACCTCATTAGAGCGAAATCTGCTGTATCTGGTAAATGGTTATGAATAGAGGTTTTGTGATTTTATCGTCAAATTAGTTTAACGCTCCCATTGACATAGTATTAATATTGATACTATTATTTATTTAACGCTAATCATAAGCATCTTACTTATCCTAATTCTTCAAGTTTAAAGTGCAATAGTTTACCAAGTTGCTTTCTAAGAGGACTCCGTAAAAATTTCCGCGACTATTCAAAAAAAGCCGTAGAGATTGGTCGGTAGTAATTTCACTGAGACTTCGCGGTACTCAGCATGATAAGTTATTTATTTAACTGCAACTTTGTACAAGCCTATGGCACAAATCAAAAAACTCCTTGCAGAATTCAGGAATAATCCTAAAAATGTGAACTTTGCTGATTTAGTGAAAGTTTGTAATCATTATTTTGGAGAAGCCAGACAGCAAGGAACAAGTCATTGTGTCTACAAAACACCTTGGGCTGGAGATCCGCGAGTCAACATTCAAGAAGAAAAAGGAAAAGCAAAGGCTTATCAAGTTAAGCAGGTTTTAGCCGCAATTGAAAAAATTGAGGAAATGGAAGATGGTTAACTATACCCACTACACATATAAAGTTACTTGGTCGGAAGAAGATCAAGAATTCGTGGGATTGTGTGCTGAATTTCCCAGTCTGTCTTATCTTCATAAAGATCAGAATGCTACACTCAAAGGTATTACAGATTTAGTAAAAGATGTAGTAACTGATATGGAATCTAATGAAGAGCTAGTTCCAGAACCTCTTGCAGAAAAAACTTATAGTGGTAAATTCCAAGTTCGTATTACTCCAGAGCTACATCGTAAGTTAGCTATAGAAGCCGCAGAGGAAAAAGTTAGCTTAAATCGCTATGTGAGTTATAAACTTGGATAAAACAAGTTTGTAGTCTAAAGTCCAGCTATAAATGGTTTGATTAGTCCTATATATTTTTTCAGCTATGAAGACAATGGCGGATTTTTTGCATCTCCGTTGTCGCTAAACTTAAATACATTTGCTGTAATTCTGTGGATAAATCAGGGTTTTTGATCAAATGTTCTATCCGGCTTTCAACAGTAGCAATCAAGTTATCTAAGTTTTCGTCAGCAACTATATGTTGTTTCTGTATCTGCTTTAAGTCTGGCTGTAGAGGTAGTTCGGTGGAGTTACTTTGGTTATGGAAAGATTTAGCTTTCTCTGTTTCTAATTGAGCTACAGTTATTTGTAATGTTTCTATGACTCCATACATCTCCAGTGGATCAAATATTCGCAACAAGCTGGTTTGAGTGACGATCGCTAACTTTGCTCCCCAATCCCAGGATACAACTAATCGCTGCACTCGTCGCTGCTGCATTTCTTGATGAGCAGACCAGAGGGAATCTTCTGGACTTAGCAAAAATAATGGTGTACTCATCACTGTTTTTGCTTGAATTTGAGCCAAATTTAATCCCAATGCTTGAAATTGTACGATGTCTCTTTCTGTCACAATTCCTACTGGTTTAAAGGCTGATAAGACATCGTTCCAGGAATCTGTTTTGACTATCACCACGCAACTAACTTGATTTTCCGCCATCATCTGCGCCAAGCTGAGTACGGAGGCTGTAGGTGGTGCATGAATTACCTGAGTTGTCATTACTTCTGACACCCGCCGCATTTTCAGCAAGTTGGTGGGGCGCAAAACTTGCCTAATACTTTCTGGGGAGACAATCCCCACGAGTTGTTCCTCTGCATTGACTATCACCAAGTGGCGAATGCGATATCGTCGAAACAAAAACAGTGCGGCAAAGATATCCCGAAATGCAGTTTCCGCCAAGGTTATGACTGGATGCACCATGACATCAGCTATTTTCACATCAGCAAAATCTCTACCCGCCGCTGTAAGTTTGACAATATCTCGCTCCGTGAAAATACCCAGTATTTCTGTTTCTTCCATGACTAAAATACAACTTGAACGCGTACCTCCCATGGAACTAAAGCCAATTGCTGAATCAAAATCAGGTAATAAACAACTATTACCTCGCGTCTGATTCATTAAATTCACAACATCAATTAGGGAAGTATGGGGCGCAACAACCAGTGGATGCCTATCTATCGCCTCTTCTAAGCAGGGAACGCCAATGAGTGGGTCATCAATTTGCATGGTTGACAATAGCTGATGAAGTTAATTTATGAAGTTTTGTAAAGTTTTTTGTCATATACATATTATTTCTACAAATTTCAGTTATGATACGGGGGATGTAAAGGATAAAACGGGGTAAACAGTTTATATATAAAGGATTGAACGCTCAAAAGGTAAATATGGGATAAAATTTAAAGTTGTCTATCCAAATAGGGCAAAGAAGACATTTTTACGTTGTGGTTCTAAATCAGAGCCAATGTGGGCATCAGTCTTCGTCCATGCCAGAAATCCTCTGTATTTTACCATATAGCCTGTCTAGGACTCTTTTAACTGATACAGGTTGCCACTGACTGCCTCGCTTGGTTGTATATCCTTGCTGGTTAAGCCACGCGGCAATTTGTGGAAGTGATTTTCCTGACTTGTGGTGACGGCGAATTAATTCAATGATCTGTTGTTCAGATGGATTCTCTACTAGTTCACCATTAACTGACTGTTGACCAAAAGCAGGTGAACCATAGCCGGCATAGCCGCCACTGGCAGCTTTCGCTTTCCTGGCTTGGTCTAGCTTTTCCCACAGGTAAGAGTCTTTTGATTTTTCAGTTGCCATAGTTTTGAGAATTCAATCACCTCTGTAGATATGATATCTCAAATATTGGCTATTCCTAGAGGAATCCTATATTTGGCGATTGTATTGGTTGTTGATTTCATCTCATCTTAGGTTGGAAATAGGGGGTGTTTGAATGCGATTGATTTTCTTGGGAGTACCGGGTGCTGGCAAGAGTACCCAGGGGGCAGCACTGTCAAGCCAATGGCAAATTCCGCATATTTCCATGGATGATATATGCCGTCAGGCGATCGCTAAAGAGACTTCTTTCGGCTTAAAAGTCAAGCCGTATATAGAAAGAGGTGATTTAGTTCCAGATGATTTCATTCTTGATATCATCCGCCAACACTTCAGTCATTCCTCTGCCCAACGGGGTTGGATTCTGGATGGATTTCCTAGTAATTTATCCCAGGTGAAACTTCTTGATCAATTACTATTAGAAATCCGGGCTAAAGGCAACACTGCATTATCAGAACAGCCTTACGACCAAGTTTTTAGCTTTTATGTCCCAATTGATGTTTTGGTACAAAGGTTACTGCAACGAGGTCGCTCAGACGATAATCATGAGGTTATTTATAGGCGAATAGAAGTCTATCAGGAGCATTCTACTCCCTTAATTCAGCATTATCGCCAACAAGGTTGTTTAACTGTGATTAATGGCGATCGCCCAGTCGAAATAGTAACTCAGTTTTTACAAGATTCTTTTTCTAAATCTCGTTTAATAGGAAACAAAAAAACTTTAAATGCTAGAAAAAGATTAATCAAAGCAGGAAAACAGATTTTATCTGCATGACACAAAAATAAAGTAAAAGTCCTGAGTATTTTATGCGAAATAAAAGAAAAATCAAAAGATTGAAATTTCTATGGCATCAGGGTTATAGCACTTCTGAGATTGGCTTTACCTCAACAAACAACTTAACTCATGGACATTCCATCTTATCCTTGACAATTTCCAATTTCCCAACCACATAATCACCAATTTTAATTTTTACTGGAGAAACCTATGGCTACTTCTGAAAGTCCGAATGAAACTCTTGTTCAATATATCCAAAAATCAGACTTTGAATCGCTCTTAGAGGCGAAAGAGTTGTTTGTCATGGACTGCACCGCAACTTGGTGCGGACCTTGTAGGATGGTTGCTCCTTTAATGGATCAACTAGCCCAAGAATACAAAGATCAGGCAAAAGTAGTCAAATTAGATGTTGGTGATGGCGAAAATCAAAGCATTGCTAAAAAGTACGGTATTCGCAGTATTCCCGCAGTTATGTTTTTCAATCATGGCGAATTATCAGAAATAGTTGTTGGGGTAGTTCCCTATGAGAAATTCACCACAGCTTTAAACAAAATACTTTCACCTTCTTGAGGGGGTTTCTCCATGCAGAGAGCGTATATATTTCCATGTCCTAATTGCGGTAGTGAAGCAAAACGTCAGTTTTTAACTGATGGAAAACTAGCTCACAAGCATTCTTTGATGAATCAAATTATCCGTACAGAGTGTCCAGTTTGTGACTACCTGATGGTAATGCGCTCTCTGGATGGAAGTGTCATTGAAGCTTACGCACCCGGAATACCAAGTAATTTTCAACCATTAACTACATCTAATCTTTCTCCAAAAGTGTCTGAGCAGCAAATATTAGAAATAAGTGAATCTATTTCAATCTGCTCCATATTTAGACATTTACCCAATCAAAGTCCCACAGACTCATACCCATTACTTTCAGGATTTTAACCATGATCAAAGCTGAAGACATAATGACCACAGAAGTTGTCACAATCCGTGGTTCAGCAACCGTAGCCGAAGCCGTAGCACTGATGAAAGAACGCCATTTGCGATCTTTAATTGTCGAACCTCGCACAGAAAATGACCCCTATGGCATGATCACTGAAACTGATATTGTTTATAAAGTTGGTGCTTATGGTAAAGACTCCAAACAAGTGCGAGTTTATGAAATTATGACCAAGCCTTGTATTGTCGTCAATCCTGAACTTGGTGTGGAGTATGTAGCCCGCTTATTTGCCAATACAGGCATCCGTCGCGCCCCTGTAATTAAAGGTAAGCTATTAGGAATCATCTCAATTACCGATATCCTCAGAAAAAGTGACTTTGTGGAAAACCCAAAAAGCTATTTTGAGATGTATTGTCAAGAATTTCCCAATGCTTTAGAAGCCAGAATTTACGAAGATTAAATCCAAGAATTCATGGTTTTTTGCTCAGTCAAGCATACTCATTTACATAAGAATAATCAGCAATCTGGAGAAGGCTGAAACGGGCTTTTTGCAAATTCATTACAATTCACAAGTTACCCACAAATTTCAATCCAACTATTGACAGGAATTTATAAACCGATGATGAAAGCTGAAGACATAATGACCACAGAAGTGATTACAATTCGTGGTTCAGCAACCGTAGCGGAAGCTGTGGATTTGATGAAATATAAAGGTTTGCGTTCTTTAATTGTGGAACCTCGTACAGAAAATGACCCCTATGGCATGGTCAGTGAAACTGATATTGTCTATAAAGTTGCTGCCTATGGTAAAGACTCCAAACAACTGCGAGTTTATGAAATTATGACTAAGCCTTGTATTGTCGTCAATCCTGAGCTTGGTGTGGAGTATGTAGCTCGCTTGTTTGCCAATACCCGTATTCGTCGCGCTCCCGTAATTAAAGGTAAGCTGTTAGGAATCATCTCAATTACCGATATCCTCAGAAAAAGTGATTTGTTTGAAAATCCAAAACGTATCTTTATTGAGGACGAAATAGAAGTTGCACGGGAAGAAGCGAGAACAATTTGTGCAACTAAGGGCGATTCTTCTCGTGAATGTGCAGCAGCTTGGGATATTATGGAAGAACTTCTGGCAGTAGCATCTGACCAAAGATTAGTGAAGGAGAATGTTGTCGAATAAATATTATTTACCTTGCCTGATTTTCCCAACATCCTCTTAGGGGTAAAGGTTTTCTCTTTGCTTTTTCCCCTTAAATAACAACTATGGGGATAAGTTTTGCACCATAAAATCCACCTAATGCACCAGTCCCCAATATTGCATAAGTGCGTTTATCCATTTTATGTATAAAAAAATATTCAGAAAATCATCAGAATATATTTTATCAGAATTGTCATTAATAAAACTTAAACATGATTTACTATTTTTTAGAACCTTTGGTAGATGAGAGGTAAAGTCAATGCCTGATATTGTTGATATTGCAGTTAGTAATGATGCGTTTAAAACTTTAGTGGCGGCTGTCCAAGCTGCTGGGTTAGTGGAAACATTAAAAAGTCCTGGTCCATTCACCGTATTTGCACCAACTGACGACGCTTTTGCTAAGTTACCCCCAGGCACGATTACAACTTTATTACAAAATATTCCTCAGTTAGCAAGGATTTTAACCTATCACGTCGTGCCTGGTAAGTTAACAAAGGCTGATTTAGCAAAACTTGGTACTGTAACTTCTGTGGAAGGTTCTCCTATTAAAATTAATTGTGATGATGGTTTTGAGGTAAAAAATGCCACAGTTTTAGCAGCAGATATTGATGCTGATAATGGCGTGATTCACGTTATTGATACTGTGATTTTGATGGGTTAATCGGAGAGAGTTTTTCATCTGGGAGACATTGTAGAGACGTTTCTGACAGCGTCTCTATCATTAATAAATTTAGTTGCCAAGGCTAATTCTTTAAAAATTGTTACATAAATGGCGTAATTACTCACTTTTAAGGTACTATGATTTTATTAATGATATTATTGATAATAAAACTTAATAATAAGAACCTACAATTATCCCCAAAAATTAATGTTAGATTTCAACACCTTAATCGAATTTTCCCGCAACAACTGTATAGGCATTTGTGCCTTTCTTGTTCCAGCTAATATCCTGACAACCTTATTCACAATTGTCCTCACCTTCCTAAATCGTCCCATGCTTCAGGTGTGGATATCTGTTGGATTTGCTTGTCTGTTTGCTAGTATCATGCTTCTGCACGTTTACACTTGGTTCATGATTGGTGTAGTTATGCCACCAACTTATATTTTGTTATCCCTAGCAATTACCTGTTTATTAACTAATCTTTTGGTAATTATGTGGCGAAAAAATTCTCCACAATTGTTTTCTTTTGGTAAGTAATTACAACAGAAGTCAGAATTTCACGATTGCTATAAACCTGATATTTGACTTTTTTATAACCTGTTAGAATAGTAGTAAAAAATAAAAATTACTATTCTGACTATTAGTAATAGCTGTTAGTTAACTAACAGCTATTTTCTAATTTTAATGACCCCAATATTTTCCGTTATAACCACTCTTGGAATTGTTGTGAGAGTAATTGTTTTTATGAGACCAACAACTATGATAACCTCCACCAATAACATTTTGTACTTCCTCATTAGCTAGTTCATTGAGAAAACTAGCGGGATCATTAAATAAATCATAACCGATAGGAAGTAGTGCAGATATTTGGATATTAGCCATGATAATTCCTCCTTGATATCTCGTCTTGATCAAATACAATTTAATAGTCAAAATAGTAATAAAAAATAAAAATTACTATTTTGACTATTCGTAATAGCTGTGAATTAACTAACAGCAGCAACCCCAGCAGCAACAGTTCTTATAACCACCATAACCTCTACCATAACCACCATAACCTCCACCATAAACATCTTGTACTTCCTCGGTAGCTAATTCATTCAGAAAACTAGCAGCATCATTAAATAAATCATAATTGGCAGGAAGTAGTGTGGATATTTGGATATTAGTCATGATAATTCCTCCTTTATATATCGTCTTGATATCAAACAAATAAGATTAGACTTGATATTGACTAACCTTACTTTTGATTCTTCCAAAAATAATCCATAAATTCAAGGCTTTGATCTCAATGGATAAGACTTTATTGAAATATTTTTGTCTAGCTATTGATAACAATTAATGGTTTATTTTCATTCGTTAAACGACTTTTTAGATTGTTTTTTGCTATATGGTAGAGATGTTTTATGCAACATCTCTACAAAAGATGTAATTTTCTTGTGGATGATATTTCTGAGAAAATACCGACTTAATTAAGTTTGTTTTGTCTAAACTATAGCAAATAGACAACATATTGAAAATACAATTTTCAACTCTTTTTAATTGGTGAATTCTGCCCGTAATTGGTTGACAACTCGATCTAATCCCACAGAATGGGCTGCTTTGAATAATAAGCGATCGCCTGTTTGCATAAATGTTTTTAATCTTGTTACCAAATCGGTATGATTAGTGAAACATTCACAAGATATATTATCGGCACTATTAGCCATAATTTCCGCATCTTTACCATCAACTAATACTAATAATCCATCAAGATGCAAACTTTTGACCATTTCCCCGACTTTTTGATGAAGTTCTGGGGATCTTTCTCCTAATTCCTTCATTGCCCCTAAAACCGCAATTTTCCGCTTTCCGGGTGTGTCTGCTAACAACTGCAAAGCCGCTAACATGGCTTCTGGGGCGGCATTATAGGTTTCATCTAAAATCACCACATCATTAGCTAAAGTGAAGCGTTGACTTCTACCTGTGGGCATATTTACCATGACCCCAGATTGTAATAATTGCCAATCAATTTCTAATACCTTAGCTACTGCTAAAGCTGCTAAAAAATTGGTAGCATTATGACGACCAGGTAAAGGTAAAGGTAAACGGATGCCAGCAACTTCTACAGTTTCACTATCAATTAATTTTCCTTGGATATCACCACCAGAAAAGCCATAACTGATAACTTTACCCTGCCAAAATTTCGCTGCTGTTGTCATTAATAGGGGGTTATCATGATTAAGAATGGCGATACTATCATTTGGCATTGTTGCTAATAATTCACACTTAGCTTCAGCAATGGCTTCTTCTGAACCAAGTAACTCAATATGTGCAGTTCCCACATTGGTGATTACCCCAATTGTCGGTTTAGCAATTTCTGTCAGTTCGGCAATTTGTCCCCTGCCTCGCATTGCCATTTCAATCACAGCAAAGTCATTTTCTCGACCCATTTCTAACAAGGTTTTGGAGACTCCTATTTCATTATTAAAATTCCCGTAGGTTTTATGAACTTTTCCTTTTGTGGCTAAAACTGCGGCAATTAGTTCTTTAGTTGTAGTTTTCCCTACTGAACCTGTGATGCCAATTACAGGAATAGTAAAGCTTTCACGCCACCATTTAGCAATTTGTTGATATGCCTTTAAAGTATCTTTAACCCGCAAAACTGGAAAACCGGGATTTTCGTAAGCATGATCAACTATGGCAACTATAGCCCCTTTAGCGATCGCTGTCGCGACAAAATCATGTCCATCAAACTTTTCTCCTCGCAAAGCCAAAAAGACTTCACCCGGTTGCAAAATGCGAGTATCTGTTTGTATCCCCATCCCCAACTGAGTTAAGGTAGACGCAGATACATTCACCGATTCAGCTTGAAGTTCTTCAAGCAGTTGAGAGATAGTGATAGAGACTGACATATTGATAAATGACAGGGTATTTTAAAGCTATTTACATTAACATTTTTTGTGTCATTTTCAATAAAATTTAAAATCTCCACCTTGGCGGCATTTTCCTTATAAACCTATATTAGGGTTGTTAGGGTTATTAGATTTTGGTGCATCGAAAAGCTCTAATTGATTAGTAGTCGAATTATATCGGTATTTTAAACCAGTTAAAGGAGGTCTAGGCTCAACACAGTATTCTTTATTGCCAAACATAATTGATACTACTTGTCTACCAGGTTCACAAGCTGTAGGATTGTATCCGAAATTTTGAATAATCTGCAAATTTCGGTCATTGGAGGAGATTTTTGCTGGCTCAGATTGGGGGATTGTCTCCGTGTCACTTGAGATAACTTTCCCTTTGGTTAACTGCAAATAAGTTTTAATAGGAATGCCGGCATTAAATCCCGATTTAGTAGCATCTGCAAGTCCGTGAATGGCTACAAGATTGCCATTAATATCAAATACACCTCCTCCACTATTACCAGTCAAAGTATTGGCATCATAAACCAAACTATAACCATTTCGGAGATTCTGATTAAAAACAATTCTCCCTCCTGTAAAAGCAAAGTCTCTATCTGCACCTTTTTTGCCAAATACGGCTGGAAAACCAGCAACAAAAATGTCTGTACCAATTTCCAATGGCTTATCTTCAATAACAACAGGACGATAATATTCTGAGTCTGGAGCTTGAAATGTAATAATTGCTAAATCAACTCCATTTTGATCTGTCTGTAAAACTTGACGATTTTTCATAACATACTCTTTCCCTGTGTAGGTACGAATTGAGTAATTGATATCTTGAGAGCAATTAATCTTCCCTGGTCGTTTTATGGCACTACAAACAACATGATTGGCAGTTAATACAGTGTAAATATTATTTTCTTCGTCAATAATCACTCCTGAACCTCCAGGAGAACCATTATCTTTGCTATTGATTTGGACTATAGATTCTCTGACATTTTCGGCGATTCCTTGAGGTACACTGTTAGCTAATGCTGGAATAGTCATAGCCATTGCTGTTATTGCCAAAAACACCCTAGTTAATTGATTAGTTATTAAAAGCATATTCAATATTTTTGATTTTTTTTCAGTAATTATGTAAATTTTGCTCAACTAGATTTTGTGTCTCCATAAAATCAATGACTTTAGTAATAGGAATAGCCCAACTTAAAGAG
This sequence comes from Dolichospermum lemmermannii CS-548, assembly GCF_028330815.1. Taxonomy (NCBI): domain Bacteria; kingdom Bacillati; phylum Cyanobacteriota; class Cyanophyceae; order Nostocales; family Aphanizomenonaceae; genus Dolichospermum; species Dolichospermum lemmermannii. The sequence goes on along the minus strand of NZ_JAQMTJ010000226.1, from coordinate 6,336 downwards.
TCTATTTTTGCATAAATTTGTTGATTAGGTACAGAACCATCAGTAAAAGCCTTAATCCCCTGGAAGGGATACTTTAATAAGCCATTAATTGCTATTAATTCTCCTTTTTGATTTAAAAGTGGTCCACCGCTCATCCCTTGCCTAACATCATTAGTATAACCAACTTGGTAACCTCCAGGAAGTGTTTTCGCAAGTTGCATTTCGATCTTTCCCGTTGTTAAATGAAAAGCTCTAATTCCCCAATTACGAGTTTCTTCAAATCTGGTAATTTTGTTTCCTTCTCGGATAAAATTCCAGGCCGGAAACCCTGCTGCATATACTTTTTCTCCCTCTAGTATTTTTGGTAATTTCTGCAATTCTACTACTTGATAGTTTTGTTTGCTAGTAAATTCTACCAATGCCAAGTCCAAGGTCGCAATTTTAACTTGAGTCCTATCCCGTGCTGAATACAGCTTACCATCAACCGTCATGACTTGATAGCCATTTTTAGGGTTATCTGCCACTACATGATGATTTGTTAGTGCTAGATAAGTTTGCCCATAACGCTTAATAATTACTCCTGATCCAGAACCAAACTTAGTGATAATTCTGACAGTTACTTGTTTGGCAATTTCTGAGGCATTGACATTGATTGTCTGGACTGAATTTCTCAAATCTTGCTCAGATAAAGTTACAGCTTGAGCATTTGAGTCCAGAAAAAACTTACTCATAAATATAGTCAGGAGTAATAATAAAAAAGATTTTTTATATAAGAAAAAAATATGATTGATCATGCAATAATTTTCCGAAAATTGATAAAAAATGACAAAAAAATAAGTAGGAATCAGGGTTCAGTATTTTTCGCTAAACCCTGACAAAATAATCAACTAAAATTTTGGAGTTGCAGATTTACGATTTGCATTACCCATAGTTGCTTTTTCCCAATCTCCTAAATTTACTTGAACACGATTATCAGTTGTTTCTAAAATTGCAGTCGCGCTCGAACCTTCACGGCTAATTTTCACGATTTGGGACAGAATTTCTTCTGCTTTTTCAGCATTTTCCGGTTTCAGCGTCAGAAGAACATTGTTTTTATTACAACCACTATCTGTCATCGAGACTACACAAATTACGGTACTACCACTAACCTTGCCAGTCATTAAAACGACATCTTTCAAACTACCACCACTGTCAGCTACAGCTTTATTCAATTTTGGTGTGACGATACCGCAACGTTTTTGTGGACTATACTTTCCACCAAAAGCATCAGCACCCTTTTTAGTCCAAATAATTAAAGGAATTGGCTGTCCACCGGGACGTTGACCAATTGTAGCCACGTTACCATTATTTTCCGCAACGCAACTAAATTTAGTACCATTGACCGCTGAATCACTAACCCCTGCATTATCAACGGGTACATTATTGACTGAATTATCTACAGGAGGCTTGGCTTGGACTGTGGACGTTAATCCTAAACCACTAGATAGAGTTAAAGTTGCAATTAATACGGGGGCAGCTAATGGAAATTTCATAGTTTAATCCTAAATCTTACAAATGTAGAAACGAAGTTTTTGGGTACAACTTTTCCAGAGAAAATACTGCATCAATATTTTAATACACAGAGGCAACAGATTGACTTATGACTTAGATAATTACTAGCCTCTTTTTCGCGGAGGATGGCATTGCAGCGAAGTTAAGAGTCTGAGTTTACCATAAGTCCGATTATATTGGTAGCTTCCCGCAGTTAAACCAGGATGGGGGTTAACACAGTATTGTTTGCTATCAATAATAATTGTAATTATACCATGTCTATGTTGAAAACCATAGTTATTGAAAGTATTGAAATTTCTGCGTAAAGCTTTGTTAAGATTGCAGCACCTATTCACGTTCAAAATTTCCCCATTGGTTACAAACCATTTATGGGTTATGAAGGTACAAATCAAATCACTGATTTAATCTACAATTCCTTCACTTTGGGAATGGAAGATAACTTATTAGAAATCTTTGGTGGACACGATATAAAAGAAGTGATTACCAAAGGAATTTCTGCGGAATCTGGTTTGAATTGGACAAAAGACGGCCAAGCAGAATTGAATAAAATTCCTGGTTTTGTGCGCGGGAAAGTGAAGCGAAATACTGAAAAGTTTGCCCGTGAGCGTGGGTTTAAGGATATTTCGGCTGAGGTTTTGTATGCAGCTAAGGAGTCTGTAGGGGCGTAGGTTTGGGGGTTAGTTAAGAAGATTAAGCGGTAAGGATTCATTGATGATCTTTACCTCTCAATCTCCTTTGCAAAATAGTTGACAAATTACTATTTATAAAGCACAATAAAGATTATTATTAAAAATTATTAAAAATACTTAAGTAGGTCGGCGTTAAAAAATCAATCTATGTAACGAAATATAAATTAACGAATACCTTATAAATAGGGTGTTTCACGGTTTTTACAAAACTAAACATATATCGATTTTATTGGGCCGACTTACTTATAATGACAGAATTAAATAAACAGCAGGATAAGGTCTCACTCTTAGCAGCACTCCGTAAAAATGGGATTAAGCACACACCAGAGGAGGTAAAGAGTATAGCTCAAACTCCTGATGGTAAAATTGTCTTTTTAGAAAAAGGAACATCTGAAGCAGGGCTTCAACATATATTAGAAGAACATTCTTCACAATTTGCGGGTCAAGGAATAGAAGCAGACCAAATACCAGATGCAATTATTACAGCAGTAATAGAAGGTAAAATAGTTGGTTATCAAGGAAGAAAAAAACGCCCTATTTATGAAGTTAACTTTAATGGTAAAACCCATTACATCTCTGTGACTGTAAGCGATAATGGATATATAGTTGGGGCTAACCCCAGGACTTCCCTATAACTCAATACGGTTCAGTTAACTAAATCACAAGGGGTTGAAACCATTGAAATTTCGTTACCTAATAGTATCTGAAAAACCCTTAACTGAACCCTATTCTCCTATAACTTGGTAAACTCACTATGGCAGACAAAATCAAACTCATGGCCGATTATGGATGCTACCCACTATGGTGGGCTAGTTATGATAAAGCTGGAGATATTGACCCTCAAACACTGCTACTAAGCAAAGAAACAATTAGCCGCTTAGAAAAATGGGCAGATATTTATGATGCGAAATTAAACTGGGAAGATCCTAATTCATCAGGTTTTCCCAGTTTAGAGGCTAAAGCGGCTTTTGAAGCAGAAGGTATTAGTTTATGGAAGCAACTACAAAAAGAACTTGCACCTAATTATGAAGTTTTCTATTTCAGTGAAACTTTACGTAAAGTTGTTACTGACATGAAGGAATTAGACTCTTTGCGTGTTATCTATGCTTAAAATACTTCAAATACGTCAGTGTGAGCATAATGTTTAGAATTTATCTAGAACGTTCTTGCTTACACTTTGGACAAAGACTACTATTCATCGTTATTTTAACATGGGATGAAAACACTCTCTTGCACTCAGGATTATTGCATGAAGCTACATAATTACCTTGCATAATATGTACGACTTCTCGCTCTAAGAGAATTGGGTCATGGTCAAACTTAAAATTACTCAATTCAAAAGATGAAGCTTAAGTTGATTCATCATATTGTTCAGGAGTAATCGTTACCAAAATCAATTTTTTTGTATAGTCTGGAATAATTGTTTTTATTCCTGGTAAAATATCTAAATCCCCTGCAATAACAACTTGAATATCTGTTTCTGTTAGACCTATCAGGGTATGCTCAACTAGCCTAGCAACCAGGGATGTATCAACCATTTTTTCCTGATACCTGAATTCGTTTAAAGCTTTACACATCCAAGGTTTCAAGGTAACGTGGTGTACACCTGAAATATCAAAGCCAGCATTTTCTGATGATTTTATAAATGTTTCTCTTGCATTTACATTTCTTTTAAATTTTTCTATAAAAGCATCAATATCTTTAATATTTTTTAGATGCTCATTATTCTCAGTATGCCATTTACGAATTTGATTTTCTTCATAATCAAATATTGCTGAAAATAGATAAAAATCACCTTTCTCAATTGAAAAAATTTCAAAACTTTTTATAAGCTTATCTTGTATTAATTTAATTAACTTATTGAAATCCAAGTTGAAATTCCTGTCTTTTTGATACGTTCTTTGAGACAAAGCTTTGTTAGCCCCACAGATTTTAAATAACCAGCTACCATCAACAAAAACATTAAACTTCATAGTAAACACCCGTTAAATTAAATGAACTTTTCTATTTTTCCGCTTTTGAGAAAACATACTGTACAGTATGTCATTGTATCAACATTATTATAAAGCTGCGTGTGCCATTTATTATTAATTTTTTATTAATTTTTTTCTTCTGGCAAAAGTCGTCTCAAGACGACTAGAATAATCTTTGAGTCCGTTTTAACGGACTTCGGCTATGAGACTGGGAATTAATTCCCAGACGGGTGAGAAAGCTTAACAGATGCTCGTAATAACCTAGCTGACATCTGCGCTCAAGTAGTTGCAGATAGATAAGTAATGATGATTACCCAACCTGATGGTGCAAACCTCCCCCCTCTTGCTGCTGACGAATTAGAAAGTTGATTAGAAACAACTCATTTACTGCGCTCATCTCAAAATGCAGCGCGTCTTTTAACTGCTTTAGAAAGAGCAAAAACCAGAACTTTAAAACCGCAAAGTATCAACGAAATGTAAATATTGCATAATAAAATGAACCTTAGTGCAAATTTTAAGTTAGATAAAAGATCAGATTTTTGTGAAAATTACTGAAAAATTAAACATTAAGTAACTTTAAAGACAGAAAAAAGTAGCAAATAATACGAATTATATTTAATTAAGACTAATATTGTAGACACAGAGGAGCGAAAATAAATGTTCAAAAAAGTAGTCATTATTGGGTGTTTAACCCTATTTCTGTTGGTAGGGTTATTAACAGGAAATGCCCTTGCAGAAGCCGCTGCTGCACCCCCTCCTAATTCAGGTGATACAGCATTTATGCTGATTTCATCAGCCTTAGTATTGCTAATGACACCGGGATTAGCCTTCTTTTATGGTGGGTTTGTGCGATCGCATAATATCCTCAACACATTGATGATGAGTTTTGTGTTGATGGGCATTGTCGGAGTCACCTGGATTCTCTGGGGTTATAGCCTTTCATTTGCCCCTGGGTTGCCCTTTATCGGTGGTTTGCAGTGGTTTGGGTTAAACGGTGTCGGCTTAGAAACAACAGGCTATCTGCAAGGTTCAGCCCCTGCGGAAGTTGTTTCTTATGCAGGGACAATTCCCCATCAAGCATTCATGATCTATCAAGCCATGTTTGCAATTATTACCCCAGCCTTAATTTCGGGAGCGATCGCCGAACGGATGAGTTTCCGCGCCTATTGCCTATTTGTCCTGCTCTGGTCAACTTTCATCTACACACCCCTGGCACACATGGTTTGGGCAAAAGGAGGATTTTTAAGTTTATATGGCGGCATCGGCGCTCTAGACTTTGCTGGTGGGACAGTAGTGCATATTAGTTCCGGTGTGTCAGCATTGGTAGCAGCAATTGTTCTCGGCCCCAGAAAAAACTATCCAGATCGTCTTAGCCCTCCCCATAACGTCCCCTTTATTTTGTTAGGTGCTGGCTTACTTTGGTTTGGCTGGTTCGGTTTTAATGCTGGTAGCGCCTTATCCGCAGGAACAGTAGCTACCGTAGCCTTTGTTGCTACCAATACATCAGCCGCCGCTGGGGGATTAATGTGGTTAATTTTAGAAGCCACATTACGGGGAAAACCCACCGCAGTAGGCGCGGCCACAGGTGCGGTAGCTGGTTTAGTTGGGATCACCCCAGCCGCCGGATTTGTCACACCTCTAGGAGCAATTCTCATCGGTTTTATTACCGCCTTCTTCTGCTTCTATGCTGTCAGTTTCAAGCACAAATTGCGGATTGATGATGCCTTAGATACCTATTTCGTTCATGGCGTTGGTGGGACGATTGGCGCAATTTTAACAGCTATTTTGGCGACAACCGAAGTTAATAGCGGCGGTAAAGATGGGGTATTGCGTGGTAACTTCGGTGAATTATTTGTAGAATTAGGAGCGATCGCCCTAGCCTATATCATTGCGGCTGTCGGGACTTGGATCATTCTCAAAATTATTGCGGCTACAATTGGTTTACGAGTTCCGGATCAAACTGAAGATCAAGGTTTGGATATTAACGAACACGGAGAAGAAGGTTATAACCCACATTCCGCACCCCAAACTGTCACAGATCAAAAAAGCCCTTAAAGTAGTACATAATAACTAAAGTCAATTCAAAAATTAAGATGCTTAATGAGAATAAGTAGCATTAAAAGGGACGTGGTGTGATAAAGTGA
>NZ_JAQMTJ010000225.1:0-8164 GCF_028330815.1 Dolichospermum lemmermannii CS-548 | reverse complement strand
CATCACATTGCTACCCCCCTTAGTCCCCCCTTGTAAAGGGGGGAAACAATAAAAATCCAGTTCCCTCCCCTTTACAAGGGGAGGGTTAGGGTGGGGTAAAAAATATTTAATACATCAACCATAACTTTTCAAACACCCTCTTAGGTACTTGTTATGCCAAACTATTATTTATATTCATTAAACAATATTAAAGGATGTATCAATAAATGTCTAAAAGTGCTGTAAAAGTTGACATATGAAGAATATTTGTTATTAACTATAGATACAATGCAGATTGTTTGTAGATAAAATTAGTGCTATGACTGGTAAAAGAGATATTAAAGTTCGAACTGACGTACAATACTGGAATTGACTAATATTAAGCCACGCCAAGTTAAAAACAGTATCTTATGCCAGCATTTTTATTAGAGGTCGGTACAGAAGAATTACCCGCAGGTTTTTTGAGTGATGCTATTGTACAATGGCGATCGCACATTCCCGAAAGTCTCAAAACCCATAATCTCCCCGAAGCGGTTGTCGAAGTCTATGGAACACCCCGACGGTTAGCAGTTCTCATTACCGGTTTACCCTCCCAACAAGCAGACAGGGAAGAAGAAATCAAAGGACCACCCGCACAAGCAGCCTTTAAAGATGGACAACCCACTAAAGCCGCCATTGGTTTTGCGAGTAAGCAAGGTGTAGATATTTCCGCTTTAGAAATTCGTCCCACAGACAAAGGGGATTTCGTCTTTGTGAACAAACAAATTCCCGGTCGTCCCATAGCCGATATTTTAACTGAACTTGTACCCCAATGGGTTTGGAACTTAGAAGGTAAGCGGTTAATGCGGTGGGGACATGGTGACGGACGATTTTCCCGGCCAATTCGCACTTTAGTCACATTGTTAGATGGGGAGATTCTACCATTACAATTAGAGAATGGGGCAAAAGTTGTCAAGAGTAATCGCCTTTCTCGCACCCATAGAGTATTACACCCCGAACCCGTCAGCATTTCCCACGCTACAGAATATGTCAAAACTTTGGCTTCTGGTTATGTGAATGTACCTCCAGAAAACCGAGGCGAAATCATCACAAATCAAGTTAAAGCCGCCGCCGAAAAATTAGGCGGATATACCCCAATTTACCCCGACTTACTAGCAGAAGTTGTCAATTTAGTTGAATATCCCACAGCAGTTATCGGACAATTTGAAGAAGAATTTCTCAACTTACCAAAAGAAGTAATTACCGAAGTTATGGTAAGTCATCAGCGTTATTTTCCCGTCTTCAAAAATGCTGATTGCCAGGAATTATTACCCAATTTTATCACCATTAGTAACGGAGATCCAGCCAAATCTGATATTATTGCTGTCGGGAATGCCAGAGTAATTCGAGCGCGGTTAGCAGACGGCAGATTTTTCTATGAAGCTGATTTATCTAAACCTTTAGAAAGCTATTTACCCCAATTAGAAAAAGTCACATTTCAAGAAGATTTAGGTTCAGTTCGTGCCAAAGTTGAAAGGGTTGTTAAAAATGCCGAAAAAATTACTACTCAATTACAACTAAATCCAAACCAAACCCAGAATATCCAAAGGGCTGCATTACTTTGTAAAGCCGATTTAGTCACGCAAATGGTTTATGAGTTTCCTGAATTACAGGGAATTATGGGGCAAAAATACGCCTTAGCGAATGGTGAAAATCCAGAAGTTGCAAAAGCAATTTTAGAGCATTATTTACCCAGAAATGCTGATGATATTTTCCCCCAAACTCTCACAGGTCAAATTGTCGGTTTAGCTGATAGATTAGATACATTAACTAGTATCTTTGGTTTAGGTTTAATTCCCACAGGTTCATCAGATCCTTTTGCATTACGTCGCGCGGCAAATGCGATTGTTAATATTACCTGGTTGGCGAATTTGCAAATTAATTTATCAACCCTTTTAGAACAAATCGCCACAGATTTTGCTACAACTTTTAATAAAGATGCCAAATCCTTAATTAAAACATTGCAAGAATTTTTCCTGCAACGGATTCGCACCTTATTACAAGATGAAAAACAGATAGATTACGATTTGGTAAATGCAGTTTTGGGAGAAAATGATCCCGAATATACAGAACGTGCATTAACTGATTTATTAGATGTCCGCGATCGCGCTCTCTATTTACAACAAATCCGCAAAGATGGTACATTAGATAAAATTTACGAAACCGTCAACCGTTCCACCCGGTTAGCAGCACAGGGAAATCTAGACTTCCAAACCCTAGAACCACAATCTTTAATAAACCCCGAACTGTTCCAGAAAAAATCCGAATCTGCATTTTATAACGCTTTGCTGGAATTAGTCCCCCAAACCCAAGCAGCACAACAAAACCGGGATTATCAACTGTTAGTAACCGCACTAGCAAAAATCGCTCCTACCGTGGGTACATTTTTTGATGGTGAAGACAGCGTTTTAGTCATGGACGCAAATTCCGATATTAAGCAAAATCGCCTAAATTTGCTGGGATTATTGCGAAATAACGCCCGTGTACTGGCTGACTTTGGCGCGATAGTCAAAAATTTGTAGCCTAAAGCAACAAAAAGTTGTGTAATTTGCACCAATTAACGCTACTATAGGGAAGCTTAACCAGGGATGCTTATACAGTCTATGCCAGAAGCGTTAATTATTGGATTCGGAAAATCCGGTGTTGCTGCGGCAAGATTGTTGAAACAGGAAGGCTGGGAGGTTGAACTTTGCGATAGTAGCACCTCCCCAACCCTCCTCGAACAACAACAACAACTCGCCAGCGAACACATTACCGTCAAATTAGGAAACACACCAGAATTCACCGATTCTGATATATCCAAGTTAATAATTGTCAGTCCCGGAGTTCCTTGGGATATTCCTATTCTAGCCAAAGCGCGAGAATTGGGCATAGAAACTATTGGCGAAATGGAACTAGCTTGGCGATTTATGCAGGATATCCCCTGGGTAGGAATCACCGGTACAAATGGTAAAACCACCACCACCGCTTTAACAGCCGCTATTTTCCAAACAGCAGGATTGAACGCTCCCGCCTGTGGTAACATTGGTTACGCTGCTTGTGAAGTTGCTTTATCTACGAAAAAACCCGATTGGATAATAGGGGAACTTAGCAGTTATCAAATCGAATCTTCTGTAACTTTAGCGCCTCGGATTGGGATTTGGACAACCTTCACACCAGATCATTTAGCTCGTCACAAAACATTAGAAAATTACTATAATATCAAAGCCAAATTATTACATAATTCCGAATTACAAATATTTAACGGTGGTGATGTTTATTTGAGCAAATTAGGATTAAATCATTGGCCAAACGCCTATTGGACAAGCGTTAAAGGTGAAAAATTCCTAATAGGTGAAAAAGGCTTTTATATCGAGAATGGCTGGGTAATGGAAAAAATTACCGCCACACCCCAACCCATTGTGGAGGTATCTGCATTGCGAATGGTAGGGGAACATAACCAGCAAAATCTCCTCATGTCCGTAGCCGCTGCCAGATTAGCAGGTATAGATATTACCGCAATTTTTCAGGCTGTCCGTGAATTCCCCGGAGTTCCCCACCGCTTAGAACATATCTGCAATTGGCAAGGCATTGACTTTATTAACGATAGCAAAGCCACCAATTACGACGCAGCCGAAGTGGGTTTAGCATCTGTGCAAAGCCCCGCCATTTTAATCGCTGGTGGGGAAGCCAAAGCGGGAGATGATACCGCCTGGTTAGCCCAAATTCAAGCCAAAGCCGCCGCTGTCTTACTCATAGGTAAAGCAGCGCCAGCATTTGCCCAACGGCTGCAAGAGGTGGGATATAGTAATTATCACATAGTTGAAACCATGGAAAACGCCGTATCCTTATCTGCGGAATTAGCCAAAAAACATCAAGCTTCAGTAGTATTATTATCGCCAGCTTGCGCCAGTTTTGACCAATATCCCAACTTTGAAATGCGGGGTGAAGACTTTCGGCAATTGTGCCAAAAATATCTAGTACCGTAGTACCGTAGGTTGGGTTAAGCAAAGCGCAACCCAAAATTTATTGATTAACACAAATAAATAAGCATCCTTATGGAAGTGCAAGTGTGAGTCAAAAAACTAGGGACACAACATTGTTATGTCCCTAAAAAAATCAAGTTTAAAAATTTTCGTTCATCTGGCTTATTTAAAGAAATCTTTGCCGTCGATTAATGAAGGTGTGTCATTCGTAATCTTTTTGAACTCAACTGTCCGGCTATTATCACCTACTGTCACTTTTTGATAGCGCAGACCATCTAGTTTTCCAGCTTTTCTGAGTAATTCCCAGTCATTCGCGTTGATGCGGATTGTGGCAGATGGACCACAGCAGTTGTATTGGACATCTTTTTTTACTACGCCTCCAGAATAATCAAGTGTAAGGCACTTTTGTTCATAAATACCAAGAGCTGTAGTAGCCGCACCCTGTAACACTGTTTGGATACAGTCTTGAGCTAATGCTTGTTCTTGTACTAGCGAGAAGAATAAAGACGGCATCATTAAGAAGGCAACGATCATCTTTTTCATTAGGGGAAATCCTCATGAGGGTTGCAAATTTCATCTTCCTATAGATATAGATTAAGAAAGTTTATTTATGCTTAAAGTTTAATGATTTGTAATATTAAATAATTAATATATAATATCATGTTGAATATTCTCTCTTGAGAAGGATTATTAACATATTAATAATCTGTAGGATGGATTATATATTTTACCCTGAGTGAAGTTGGGCTTGGTTTACCCTCCAAGCCTTTTTACTTATTTGCTCGTCCTTTAACCTATTATTTATTGGCTGTCATACCTGGACCTTGTGCTTCTTGTATCATCTCAGGAGAAAGTTCTCGCACTATCCGCAAGGGAAATAGACGAGTTGAGGAAATTTGAGCGTAGTCAGAAGTCAAAAAAGGAGCATATTGACTAGCTTCAGGCGTTAACTGTGCCGCCATTGCTAGGGTAACACCTTTGAGGAACTTCCGCACGTCTTGAGCTTGTTTTCCAGTTACTTCTTTATTCAATATAGGTTTACCTGGTTTTCCTTGTTGATATGGAGTGATTTTAGGATCTACAACACTTAAATGAGAACCACCAACCACAGCTACTAACCATTTTGGAGAGGGGATTTTCGCAAAACCGATAACTTGTTCAGTTAATGGTGGGGTGATTTTATCTGCGGAACTGGAGAGGATTAATGTGGGAATTTGTACTTTTGTTAACCCAGTTTCCCCAAACATTAAAGAAGTGGTAGGATTAAGAGCGATCGCTTGTTTAATTCTCCCATCTCTCAATTGATAAGTCTTTTCTGGTAATGCTTGACCAGCACACTGGACACGTTCTCCCAGGTTAGCTGTAGATAAATTTTGCTGACAACGTTGTTTCAGGTTTTCGATTTGTAATTCACCTCCCGCTAATGCTAAAGCCGTTCCCCCACCAAAGGAATAACCCACAACCATAACGTTATTAGTTGCTAGTTTTCCTTGTAAGGGACTATTCGCAGTTTGGTTAAGTTTTTCCAATTCATCTAAAATAAAACTGACATCACGGGGACGGTCTAAAAATTCCTGGGGTGCAACCAGTTGTTTTTTCCCTTGATTAACTGCTTTAAAACTAGTTTCATTACTACCAGGATGTTCTAAAGCTGCAACGACATAACCATGAGAAGCTAAATGTTCAGCTAAGTAGCGTAAGTCAGTCCTCACTGAACCCCGACCATGAGAAAAGACAATTATAGGTTTATTTGTACTTACAGCACTAGAAAAATAAACATCTAGGGGAATTTGTCGTTGACGCTTTTCGTCACTAAAACTTAACTTGAGTGTCTGTACCTGCGCGCTTCCTCCTTGAGTCGGGTCTAAAGAAGCAACTTTGATATCTTTGATATCTTTGGGGTTAACCTGGGGAGAAAGACCAAACATAAACCGCTGAGTGCGGATAAATGCACCATTCAAACTCCTCGCTACAGTTATAGCTTGAGGTAAATTAATTTCTAGACGTTGACTGGGATATGCGGCTATAAAACTCAGTATAGATAAACCCTGTGGAGAATTAGCGCCTAAAACTAATCCGCCTTTCATCGCTTGTAATCCAGCTTGATCCCCACGGCTAATAGCTGTAGAGACATCACTGAGGATTGTAGTCCCAATTTGGGTATTGATTAATCTATCTAAAGTAATAACATTTATGGGAATTCGGATTTTTAGTCCCTCCACCAAAAAGCGCCGTTGTTCTTCAGTCATTCTCTTGGTATAAGTTCCCAAACTAGCTGGTAATTTGCCAGTTTCTGTAGACTTTTTTAACTCTTCTAAGGATACAGATTCCTCCAAAGGTCCATAGCGAATTACAATGGTATCTGCGGCCTGTGCAGAGGTGTTAACTACAAAAAACGGTGTCAGAGCAACAGCACAAAATACACCTGCAAATACCTTAAAATCCTTCCAGCTTTTTTGTGTGAACATCTTTAATTGTAACTCAACTTAGGAAATTCTACCTGATTTTCAGTCAAGAGTAGAATTATAGAATTAAAGCTTTTGTCCTGTATAAATAGATCGCACCTCACCATTACGACGAATAATAGCTTCACCGTTACTGACTTCTACTAATATCCAACCTGTATTACCAATATTTTCACCTAAACTAATCCGGTGACTGATACCATCCACTTTAAACAAAGCCACGGATTTATTCCCTAACTCCAATAATCCATCTAATTGTGCGGAATAGCTAGGCACAGAAACCTGTTCTACTATGTTAGTAGGTTCTTTTGCTGGTAGAGCATTGACTGCGACTGGGTTGGGCTTAACCTGCGTTGTTTCTGCTATGGGTTGAGTTGCTGGTTGGTTAGCATTAATAGGAAAATTCTGAACTGCTAAAGAAGAAGATGAAGGTAATTTGGGTGGTGTTGGTACTGGGGGAACAGTTGGTATTTGATATTCGGGTGCTGGTGACTGATAAACTGGAATATATATACGCTCAATCACATTAGGGGAACTTGGCTGATTAGTAGCAGGTAGTGCATTATTCGCTGCTACAGGTAAAGGCAAAGTTGCAGTAGGTTGGGTATTTAATAAAGGTGCGGCAGTTGTTTGATTAATATTACTAGCAGGAAATCCTGGTTTAATAGTTATTTTATCATTAGTTGTTCCCTGCTGTTCTATTAAAGTCAAGGCTGCCAACATATAATTTACTAAATCTAATTGAGGATCTGTTGTCACAGAAACAGGTGATGATATTTGAGAATTTGGCCAACTTTGGGAAGTTAATTGAGTATTTATTGTAGTTAATAAACCAGACTCAGTTAAGTAAACCATCCCTAGCGTCCCTACAGTTAAGCTTAATCCCATGAATATTACTTTACTTAAACTACTAATTTGTGGTTCACTTTTGGTAGTAATTCCCCCGATAGATGGAGGATTAACTACCAGTGTTGTAGTTTGGATATTTTTAATAGGTGAAGCGGACTGTAATGGCATATTAACTGTTGATGGCAAAACCACATCAGGCATTTTAAATGACATGGGTTGGACAGGTATAGATTCTCTTCTGTCTATATGATGATTCCGCTTACTTGGACCATCTAAAATATTGTCAATATCATTAAAAAGTTCATCCATTAAACTTTCAGCATAGGTTTCTATCGTCCAAGGCTCGCTGGTGACAAAATCTATGGCTAACGCCATGCTGGTGCTATCGGATGCTTCTGAAACAAGTAAATCAGTGCTAGATTTGGGTAACATAGGCTTTTTCGGTTGTAGCTAAAAATAATAAAAAACAACGCCGCTACTGCTGTGGAAATCAACTAGCTTTTTTACCTGAATTTTCATCTGTTCTGGAAAATTTTGGTGATATTTAGTTAGAAAAGTTTATGGCCAGAGTTGGGAAAAAGGAGTCAGTAAATAACCAACAACGAAAAGTAAAATCGCCCAAACCCTCTTCACTCTTGCCTCTTGCCTCTGGTTACTGAGCGAAGTCGAAGTATTGCCTCAAGCCTAGTGCCATAACGACGATTTTCAATGCTAACCTACTTATCTATTAAGTAGAACGGCTTGAATAATTCAAAGTTTGTAGTGAGGAATTTATTCCTCATTTGAGGGCTGAAGCCCTCACTACGAAATCATCTCCAGATTTTTTACATTACTTAATATACTTTGATTTATTTTCGTCTACTTACT
>NZ_JAQMTJ010000224.1:0-30515 GCF_028330815.1 Dolichospermum lemmermannii CS-548 | reverse complement strand
GTTGATTAACCTTGATTTTGCCTTTGGAACGAGGGGTCAGCCTATCGCCTTAACATCAGTCTTGTTGTTCTCGAAGAGCAAAAAGCTGTTAACTGGGTAGGAAGCCTATACTTACCCGCAAGGGAAGTGTAGGTAGTTCACGATTTCATCAATAGACATCTGAGGACAAGGTAGAGGCGTTCTATAGAACGTCTTTACTCATAATTGCGCCCGAAAACATGGAGATGTCTATTAATATTCTGGAACTATTAGTTCTAAGGTGGGAAAATAAGTGCGGTAACGATTCACATCTCTGGTTAAAAGTATCATATCCATAATTGCCGCATGAGCGCCTATGTAGAAATCAGGTAACGGAGATTTTTTAGTTCCACCTGGTTGACGATATTTTACAAAGCATTTTCCCGCTAAAAATGCTGCTTCCCAAGGTAGGTCTAAACGGTGAAAAAACTTGATAGGTAATATGGCTTCTAGTTCTTCTATCTTTTGAAAACCAATTGAGACTTCGGCATAGATAATGGGATTAATGTTAAGTTTTGTCTTTTCAGCATATTCAGTTAACTTATTAGCTGACCAATCAAACCAATTTGGATCTTCTGTGACAATATCCAAGATTATATTGCTATCAACGAGTATTTCTTTCATTAGTCTTGTCTCGTTAATGCCATTATTTCATCGGTGGTCATTTTGACTGTAGCTTTACCTCGCATCATTTCTATGAGAGTTTTACCTGGGTTGGGTTTCGCTTTGGTTTTTTTTACGTAAACTGCATCTCCGATGATTTCAAATTCTACTTCTGTGTTGGGTGTAAGTCCTAATTGTTCACGTATTTCTACGGGAATAGTGACTTGTCCTTTGGATGTAATTCTCATGGTTTTGATCTCAAGTAAGAAAATTATTACTTTTAGTATTACATAATGGTTTTAAAATTGAATATCCACCCAGTTTTTTGCCTCAGCAAAGCGACTTAAATGTTTGACATTTGTAGTTGCTATCACAATATAGCGACCAGGAAACTCTTCTTTAAGTTTTTGCCAATGACTACAGATAATAATATCAATATCCAAACTTTTATTATCTGCTGTTGGTATTCCTTGACTACGAGCAGAAGCCCAAAGTGTAGATGCTTCTTTTAATAATTCCCAGTCTATAGGTAAAAACGAGATTATTTCTTGGAGTTCATCTAAATTCTGAATACTAGATGATTTAGGTTTATTTTGAGAGATTAAGATTAAACCTCTTCTAATTTCGTAATCACATAATTGAGAAGAACAAATATACACTCCACGAGCAAGCAAAGCATAAAGCCATTCTTCACAATCTTTAGCTGCATCCATTTTATAGGGATTTGTGAGCAGTCCTAGCACACCTGAATCAATAAATACTATCATAATTCTGAATATAATTTTTGTCCTATTGGTCTTTGTGAATCAACTGTTTTTTTAAATTCTTCAAAAAACTCTTGTTGCTGTAATGATTCTTCATCGGACATATTTTTATGTTCTGCAATACGTTCTGCTAAAATTGCCATTGCTTTTTGATTTTTTTGGAGTTGTTCTTGTTGATTCCATGTTGATTTATGGGTGCTAATTGGGGTATTTTGATCTAGTTTTGATTGCAAAATTATTTTCAGATTTTGAGCATCTGATGATTCTAAGTTGATAGGATGAGGATATCCTTCTAAAATTAGTTGATAATCACTATCAATATTATTGTTATTGGGAATTAGGGCAATAAATCGGGTGATGTTGAGGATTTTACCGCTCGGAAGTTCTATGGAGGTGTTCATGGGTTTCTCCTTGGTTTTACTAGTCAATATTTCTTCTATTCTATCAGATAGCAATCCTAAATTAGTTATGAACAACAATATATCTGACTGCTCTAAAAGGATGTTTGAAAAGTGGTATTCCGTAATTTTCATCACATTGCTACCCCCCTTTCTCCTTGTAAAGGGGGGAAACAATAAAAATCCAGTTCCCTCCCCTTTACAAGGGGAGGGTTAGGGTGGGGTAAAAAATATTTGATACATCAACCATAACTTTTCAAACACCCTCTAAGAAGTCGGGGATTTTATCTCTTGCAATAGAATCAGGATGTACACCAATTGTAGTTATACTCAAAGATATTGTTTTAAAACTTCAACTGTAGCCAGTCCAGTTTTTTCCCAACTAAATTGATTTGCTCTTTTTAGACCTTTTTCTGAAAGTTGTTTTCTGGTTTCTGAATCATTAATAATTGTTGTCATTGCTGCGGTGATTTCCCCTGGATTATAGGGATTAATTAAAATAGCAGCATCTCCTGCAACTTCTGGAAGGGAGGAAATATTAGAGGTAATAACGGGAGTACCACAAGCCATTGCTTCTAAAACTGGTAAACCAAATCCTTCCCAAAGACTAGGAAAAACTAGCGCAATTGCTTGATTAATAATTATTGGTAATTCGTCATAGGAGACATAGTTAAGGAATTTAACTAGATGACTTATTCCTAATTCTTGAGTTTGTATTTCTAATAATGGGGAGTAACGTTTATCGTAGGGTCCCGCTAACCATAGTTCATAGTCATTTCTGTGAGGTAATGCGGAAAAAGCGGTAATTAGTCTTTGGAGGTTTTTGTAAGGGTCTTGACGACCGATATATAAGAAGTAATTGCGGGTGGGGAGGTTGAGGAATTGGAAATGTGAGTTATCTCCCGCCAAGAGAATTGGTGTTATTTTATGACTAGGAATTTGGTAAAATTGGGTGATATCATTGGCTGTTGATTCTGATATACAAATAATATGTTCTGCTTGTTTAAAAACTTCAGGAGTATAGTATTTATGGTATGTGGTTAATGGTGACAAGCGGTTAGGAAACCGCAAGGGTATCATATCAAAGGCTGTGACAATAAAACGACAGTTGGTATATAAAGGTGCTTCGGGAATAGGGGAAAATAAAAGTTGCGATTTGAGGTTTTGATAGATTTTTGGTAGTTGGAATTGTGTCCAAACTAAGCGGCGTAAATGTCCTTTTAAACCTTGTTCTGATGTGAGGTTAGGAGGAGTTGGATAACATTTATAGTCAGGGAAAGATTGGGAAGTTAAAAGTATCGAATTAAGTGGTTGTAAGTGAGGTAAAAGATTAAGAGCGTAGGTAGTTGTACCTGTGGGTTTGGTTAGGAGAAATGAAAGATTGATTGATAATGGCATTTTTACTATTGATAGTTGTTAATGATCTTGCTGATTTCTCATATAATCACATATACCATAAATTTTTCCTAATGCAGCTTGTGGTTTGATAATTAACCCTATTGC
The DNA here is from genome assembly GCF_028330815.1 of Dolichospermum lemmermannii CS-548. Taxonomy (NCBI): domain Bacteria; kingdom Bacillati; phylum Cyanobacteriota; class Cyanophyceae; order Nostocales; family Aphanizomenonaceae; genus Dolichospermum; species Dolichospermum lemmermannii. The sequence continues at coordinate 27,229 of NZ_JAQMTJ010000224.1, read as the reverse complement.
TGCTTTGATGATTTGTATAATGAGTTTGATCGTAAAAACTGATTTATTTGTATATCTGTTAATTGTGAATAAATAACTATAGGTACTATATCTAATTTTTTTAAAAATGTTTCTGTTCGTAATTGATGACGGTTGATGTATGACACATAATTGTTTAGTAATGGCTATTAAATGTCCTTGATTAACATAACGTCTGCAAAAATCAAGGTCTTCATAGTATAAAAAATAAGCATCATCAAATAAGGGACATTTAGGAAATTTCTTTAAATTAATTATTAAACTACAACCTGAAACCCAATCACAATTAATATAATCCGTGTCGTTATTAGTTAATAAATCTACTTCTGAAATCGCGCCATTTTCAGGAATAAAGTAACCACCAGCAAACCAGATTTTCTGTTCAGGAGTGTAAATAATCGTCCCTACAATTGATAACTCTGGATGTGAATCAAAAAATATTTGAGCTTGTTCTAAAGTATTTTCTGGCAAGAAAGCATCTGGATTAATTATCCAAACTATTGCTTGTTTATTTTGATTATAAATCCATTGTAAACCTAGATTACAACCTCCACCAAAACCAAGATTTTTTTCAGCATCAATAATTATTGTTGATTGATTTTTAAGTTGATAAATTGAATTATCATCAAGTGAATTATTAATGATAATAATTTGGTAACTATCATTGTGAGAAGATGGTAAAGAATCTATCAATTTAGTTATTAAGTGAGTAGAGTAATAGTTAACTGTTAAAAAATATATCATAATAAATTAATTTAAAAATAATTACTTTAAGACAAATATTTAAACGTACAGTTTGTCTAGTTAGGATATCAATTACCATTTTTTAGTAAGCTTCCCTATTAAGCCATGATAAGTTCCTAATAAACAAGCCCATATTTTTAACTGTTTATTCTCGACACTATACACCATAATACGTAAAATACTATCAATCATGTATTTTATTCTTCTTATTAATGAAGATAGGCGATAATGACCTTGGGCAAAACGAATTTCTAGATAAGTGTGGTTACGACAGATATAATAGTGACGTAAGGCAGAATATTGTTGAATATAACGATGCTGATTCAAAAATTTTACCTGAATAGGATTACCAAAGTTATGGTGCATAATAGCCTTAGTAACAATTAAGTTACGAAAACCCCTATTTTTGAGTCGTAAGCCATAATCGAAGTCAATACCATCAATAAACAACTCAGCACAGGGAGGAGAGATAGTTTTAGCAGCAGTTAAAGCAATTAGAGAACCTGATGTAATTGGTGAATCACATTCGTAAAAATCAAGATTTTTATTGTGTTTAAGTGCTACAAAATGATCTTTAAAAAAGACTGCACCTTCTATAACTTTATTGGTTTTGATATCTGAAGCAGTAGGGGCAATAATACCAATTTTGTAATTATCTTGTTGAGATAATTGATGATAAGTATTTAGCAAAATTTCTAGGCAATTTTTAGTGGGAATACTATCTTGATCAAATGTCCATAAAAAATCATATTTCTGCTCAATAGCCCATTTTAATGCTTTTACTAAACCTTCCGCAATTCCAATATTATTCGGATAATGATGAATTAACAACAGTTGACTGTTATTATTCAGTAATAACGGTTTATCAGAATTATCTACTATATATATAGCTATAATTTGAATAGATTGAGATTCAATAGCTTGAATACACCTATTAGCGGATTCTTGATCTTGATAACAAGTGATATAAGCTGCTACCTTTGATTTCATATTATTAAGGGAAAAAGTTCAAAACTTATTGTTATTAAACATTAATACTAAAATCTTCCCTTTCTCTGGTTAAATTAGGATTATAGCAAGGGTCATGTTTAATTATGTCTTTCCATTTTGACTGCATATATTTAACTTCCTTATTAAATCTTGCTTTTTTCTCTGGAGTATCTTCATAGCCTCGACTTTTTGATTCATAATGATATAGTTTAACATGGGGTAAACAGATATTTCTATAGCCCTTATCAATCATTTTAAAACAAAGATCAGTATCATTAAAAGCAACAGCTAAATCTTCTTCAAAACCTCCAACTTCTTCAAAAACTTCTCGTCGACACATTAAGCAAGCGGCAGTTACCGCTGAGTAATTATTAATAGTTTGGATTTGATTAAAATAACCATGAGCTTCACTAGGATAGTTTTTATGACTATGATTAGCCACTCCACCAATACCAGCAGTAACTCCAGCGTGTTGAATAGTGTTATCAGAATATAGCAATAAAGCTCCTACTGCTCCAATATTAGTTCTTTGTGCCTGCTCCACCATAGCATGAAGCCAATCATTATTTATTACTTCTGTATCATTATTAAGAAATAGTAAATATTTTCCCTTTGTTTGTTTAACTGCATAGTTATTAATCTTAGAAAAGTTAAAAGGAATATCTAACACTTCACTTCTAAATCTTTGGGGTTCTTTGATTTTCCATAATTCTATGATTTGCTTAGTTTTTTCTTCTGTACTACCATTATCAATAACTAAAATTTCATAATTGGAATACGTAGTTTTTTCAAAAACTGATTTTAAGCAACTATTGAGAAGATTACCTAAATTTTTAGTAGGGATAATAATACTAATTAAATCATGATTTTTAATTTCATATCTCACATTATTATATCCACCTTGAATGGGAATAACTTTTCCTGTTTCTCCTCTTCTCTCTAACGCATCTTTAATGGCTTTTTGTGCCGCTATAGTTGCATAGTTTTTGGTAGATATATCTTGAGCAGTAGATTCTGAATGAATACGCCAATGGTATAAAATATTAGGTATATGAAATATTTTATCAGTTTTTTCTGTCAGTCTTAAGACTAAATCATAATCTTGACTACCTTCATAACCTCCTCGAAAACCACCTATCTGTTTAACTAATTCTCGACGATAAACTCCTAAATGACAGGTGTACATACGGGATAAGAATGAATCTGGACACCAATCAGGTTTAAAATACGGATCTTGCAGTTTACTTTCTTGATTTATTTTATCCTCATCAGAATAAATCATATCTGCTTCAGGATATTGATTCAGTAATTTTACAACTTCATATAGGGCATGGGGTGTTAATAAATCATCATGATCTAATAATGCTATATATTCTCCCGTTGCTAAATGAATAGCAGAATTAGAGCTAAGAGAAATATGACCATTTTCTTCTCGAAAGACTACTTTTATACGTTTATCTTTATCAAGATATTCAGTTAATAAAAATTGAATATACTGTTTAGTAGAAGCATCATCAGCGATACACAACTCCCAATAAGGATAAACTTGATTTAATACGGAATCTATCGCTTCTTTTAAAAATTCTCCAGGAGTATTATAAACAGGCATAATAATACTAATAACTGGTTTGTATTTCAAGTTCTTGATATTCTCAGCCATTGAAGTTAAATCTATTTTTCGAGGATAATTTTTAGTTAGCCATTTCTGATAATTAATATCGTCACTTAAAGGAATCTTATCTTCTTGTTTCAAGATATTAATAGTATGACTTAAACCATTAGTAAATATAAGAATAAATATTAACTTTAATTTAGCTAAACTTTTAAAAAAAAACCTTTTTATGCTAAATAAAGTTTTAAATTTAAACCACATTTTCCTAAGTTTCCAAAATTTTGTAGTTTCCATAGCCAAAACAATTGCTTGAACTTTTTGATATTCAACTTGATAATTATACAGTTGAGATTGAGTTTGTTCGAGTTGAGATTGTGATCGCTCTAATTCTGAGTGAGTTTGTTGCAATTTAAACTTTAATTGCTGCATTTGTTCCATCTGCTTAGAGTAGCAATCACTTAGTATCTTATATCTTGTTTCTACGGAGCAAGGACTCGCTTTGATAATAAACTGTAAAGTGTCCGCATTTGAATCTTGTTCTATTTGTTGGAGAATATCAATATTGAATTGTTCTTGTTTAATTTTAGGTGTTAAACTGCTATCTGAAAATATTGGCAATTTTGTACAATCAATAACATTTAATATATATCCAGACTTATCGAATAATTCCTCAACAGTTTTTCTGGTAAAAAACCTAAGATGAGTGTTGTCTAGAATTCCTAATTCTGTATATTCAAATTCACCTTTTAGCAAAGCCAGGCGAATTGCTCCATGAGCAATATTTGGAATAGAAGCAACTACAAAACCATCTTCTTTCAAAATCAACTTTGTTTCTTCTAAAACTTTCCAAGGATTACGAAGATGTTCTAAAACATCTCCAAAAATTGCTACATCGAATTTCTGGTTTGGTAAAATTTCTCTTATAGATACGAAATCTAAATCAGCAACTATTACTTCTTGACAATATTGTTTAGCAATTTCAGCAGCTACAGGATTAATTTCAACTCCTGTAACAGTACATCCTCTATTATTAATAATATGAGCAAAATGTCCAGATGCACAACCAAACTCAACTACTTGCTTATTTTCTCCAATAAAATTTAGCATTTTTTTAAGACTATTATTAGCATCAAGAGACTCTTCTGTAACATCAGTAGATAAAGGATAGTTTTTTTTTCCACTTTCATTCATAATCTTATTTATTAAATAAACTTTTTCTTTATTTTTTATACTGAATTTAAATAGTAGGATACTGCTTCATTTGCCTCTCCGACAAATTTCACTTTTCCCTTATCTAACCAAATTGCTTTATCACAAGATTGTTGTATAAATTCCATCGCATGAGAAACAACTAAAACAGTAGAATGATCATCCCAAAACTGATCCATCCTTTGCTTACACTTATTCTTAAAACCCTCATCTCCCACAGACAACACCTCATCCAAAATTAAAATTTCTGGCTGTACATCTGTAGCAATAGAAAACCCCAAACGAGCCACCATACCTGAAGATAACCCCTTAACTGGAACTAAAGCATAATCCTCCAACTCCGCAAACTCCAAAATAGAACGCGCTCTCGCTTTCATTTCAGACCTAGAAAAACCCAACAATACACCATAGAGAAGTATATTGTCTATCACAGAAATTTCTGCATCAAAGCCTGCTCCTAGTTCGATTAAAGGTGCAACTTGACCCCGAACCCTCACAGTACCAGTTGTTGGCTGAAGAATCCCAGAAATTATCTTTAACAGAGTGGACTTACCAGAACCGTTCGCACCGATTATACCTATTTTTTCACCTTTTTCAACCACTAAGTCAATATTATCTAAAACTAATTTTTTAGCCGGTTGCCGATATTTACCTTCTACCACAGATAGGAGCGTTTTTTTCAAGTCATAGGAAAATTCCTCTTGAGTTCTTCTCCACAGCGAAACATTATCCAAACGTATTACTTCCATTTACAGCAAATCCATCAATTTATGTCCCCACAGATGAAAAAAGTCCATCCCCAACCTAAAATAATTGTGCCACTCAGTAAAGCACCTCTATTTACAAACTATCAGGCTCAACACCCAGTTCTCTCAATTTTTGAGCTAAAATAGCTGCTTTATTTTCTGCTTCGTCAGCACGCTGACGTTCAGATTCAGCCCTTTGATGTTCGGATTCAGCTTTTCTAATTTCTTCTAAATTAGCTTCTTCTGGTGTAGGAACTAATCTTCCTTCAACAGTAAAATATCTTAACTTATCTTCCCAAATCCCTAGGTATAAACCTAACTCCTGACTCCAATACCAGCCATTTTCTGATGCTGGAATACTTTTGTATTCACTATCTGTTAATCGCCATCCCACTAATTCTAAGGTATTTGGGGAAAACCAGAAATACTCAGGAGTGCGGAATTGATTTTGATATAACTGTTTTTTCAATCCTTTATCTACTTTGGCAGTAGAATCAGAAAGTAATTCAATTATCAGATTGGGATATTTACCATCTTCTTCCCATGTTACCCAAGACAGACGTGGACGTTTTTCCGTATCTTTGACTAGAAAAAAGTCTGGCCCCCTAAAATCTCGATTTTTTAACTGTTGACGACTATAGTAAACACTAAGATTTGCACCAATAAAAAAATCTTCTCTATCACGCCATAACCATTCTAAACAAGTTACTAATATTAATAGTTGTGTATAGTGTAAGGAGCTTTCCATTTCTGGTTCGTCGCTGAGTAGTTCAGTGCAATCTGGCATTAATGCTTCTATTTCTTGTGCGGTTAAAGCCATAGATTTTATGGGGATAAATTACTATCTTTTATTAATTATAAACTATCAGGATTTAGTCCGTGCAATTATCAAGTGATAGTCATGTTAGAGCAAATCCATAAATTGATGCCGCCACAGATGAAAACAAGTCCATCCCAAGGTTAAAATAATGATGCCACTCAGTAAAGCCCCCCAAATCAAACCTAAATCTGGTGAAGAACCTGATAAGGTAATCTGACGCAGACTTTCAATAATTGGGGATAAGGGATTTAAACCTAAAAATTGTTTTACCTGCTTGGGAACAATAGCTGCTGGATAAAATATGGGACTACTAATCCAAATTACAAATACTACTAATTCATAAAAGTAAGGTAAATCTCTAAAAAATACGTACAAAGCACTAACTAAAAACCCAACTCCTGTAGAAACTAAAATTAGTGCAAGAAAGGGAAATACTAATGCTAGGACATTGACTAGACTTTGGGAATTAATCAAAGTCATAATCGCTAGTAACGGAAACGCCCCCACTGAAAACTGAAATACATTCGCCGCAATCATTGATACTGGGAAAACACTGACTGGCAAGCGAATTTTATTTAATAATGCACCATTTCCGACTACGCTGGTTAAAGCTTGAGATGTGCAAGCCGAGAAAAAATTGATTACTAACAGTCCCGTCAGTGCTGCCAGCATATAGTTCATGATGGAGTTACCATAATAAGATGCGAAGGTAGCACCAAAAATGGCAGTATACAGCCCTGTCATGATTAAAGGGTTTAATAGTGACCAATAAACCCCCAGAAAAGAACCCCGGTAGCGAACTTTCAGAGTCCTTCCTACTAAGACGTGCAGGAGTTCAGAATAACGTTGCACTTGTAACCAATTTAAATTATCTTTCAGGGAAAGTGTCATTTTTATAGCACCATTACACACCAGAAAAAACTCATTTGGGTATTCTATACTATATAAGTCCGATTGTTTACGATTAATTTTAAGATTAGTAAAATTTCATCTATCTTTAGGTATTACTTACAAACTATCAATACTTTCGCCATTTTTTGCTTTGTTGGGTTAAGCGACAGCGCAACTCAACAAATACGTTGGGTTTCATGCTATTGCTTGGCAACGCTAACGTTCCACAACCCAACCTCCGAATCAAGGCTTTTTTCAATTTGGCGAAGGTATTGAACTATCAGGATCTATTGCCATAAAGTAATGAGTACATTTAATTATGAATAGTGATTTATCTGGCTTACGAGTTCAAGATATTGGCGAACAAGGTCTTTTAGAAAGATTACAACGCTTTTGTCCACCCGATATAATTGGTGATGATGCCGCAGTTTTAGAAACCTTACCAAATCAATCTTTGATAGTTACTACAGATATGCTCGTTGACGGTGTGCATTTTAGTGATGTTACCACCTCTCCAGAGGATGCTGGTTGGCGGGCTGCGGCGGCTAACTTATCCGATTTAGCAGCAATGGGAGCGACTCCCGTGGGCATAACTGTGGGATTAGGTTTACCGGGAGATGTAACTGTAAATTGGGTTGAGCGACTATATCAGGGCATGACAGAATGCTTGTCAAAGTATCATGTTCCCATAGTTGGTGGTGATATAGTGCGATCGCCCATTACCACTTTAGCAATTACCGCCTTAGGTCAAGCTAACCCCAATTTCATCATCCGTCGTGCCACCGCTCAAGTAGGAAATGCTATTGTCATCACAGGTATACATGGAGCCTCCCGTGCAGGCTTAGAATTACTCTTACATCCCGAAATAGCTCAAAACCTCAAAACTGAAGCCAAGGCAGCCTTAATCACCGCCCACCAGCGCCCCAAACCCCGTTTAGATGTAATCTCTATCCTCAAAGAAATTCTCATATCCCCCTGTTCCCTGCCTATGTCCGGTATGGATAGCAGCGACGGTTTAGCAGACGCAATATTACAAATTTGCCGAGCCAGTAACGTCGGTGCGGTTATAGAATCTAGTAAAATACCCTTACCATCAGCCTTTGAAGGGTGGCTCAAACCAGAAAAATCATTAAAATATGCCCTCTATGGTGGCGAAGATTTTGAATTAGTCCTGTGTTTACCACCAGAACCTGCATTAGCATTAGTGCAAAAATTAGGCACAGGTGCAGCCATAATTGGCACAATTACCCCAGGCTCAAAAGTGATTTTACACTACGAAAAAGCAGAAATCCCCGACCAAGTTCTCAGCCTCAGCCAGGGATTCCAACATTTTGGTCAGTAGGGGCGAAGCATTTGGAAGATAAATTATCGGTCATTGCCAAAAATAGTTCTCCAAATGCTTCGCCCGTACAGTGGTCAGTGGTCAGTGGTAAAGAAAAACAACGGACAAAGGACAAAGGACAACTGACAAAGGACAATTAAACCCATTTTTCAGCTACTAATTCCGCCAAATCAAGAACACGTTGGCTATAACCCCATTCATTGTCATACCATGCCATGACTTTCACCATGTCATTGCCCATAACAATAGTCAAGCTGGCATCAACAATAGAAGATTCATCTGTACCTTGATAGTCAGAAGATACAAGTTCCAATTCGCTGTAACCTAAAATGCCTTTCAATGGACCTTCAGCAGCTTCTTTCAGAGCTTGGTTAACCTCTTCGGCAATAGTGCGCTTTTCAGTTTGTACTACAAAATCCACCATGGAAACATTAGGGGTTGGTACACGCAAAGCCACACCATTTAGCTTACCCTTCAACTGAGGAAGTACCAACGCTACTGCTTTTGCTGCACCAGTAGAGGTGGGAACAATGTTAATAGCTGCTGCTCTTGCCCGACGCAAATCACGATGAGAAGCGTCTAGTAAACGCTGATCACCTGTGTAGCTGTGGGTAGTGGTCATTATGCCTTTGATGATCCCAAATTTTTCATCTAATACCTTGGCAATGGGAGCTAAACAGTTAGTTGTACAACTGGCATTACTGATAATGTTATGGATGTTGTGGTCATAATCATGATGATTGACACCAATTACAAAAGTACCATCTTCATTTTTGCCAGGAGCGGTAATCAGAACCTTTTTAGCTCCGGCATTTACGTGCCTCATTGCCCCTTCTTTGCTGGTAAAAACGCCTGTTGATTCGATAATCAGGTCAATTCCCCACTCTTTCCAGGGTAAGTTATCTGGGTTGCGATCAGATACGCACTTAACTGTATTACCATTAAGGGTTATAGAGTTATCATCAGCACTAATATCTACACCTTGCAGCTTGCCTAACATTGAGTCATATCTAAGCAAGTGAGCATTAGTTCTAGGGTCGGATGTGTCATTAATCCCGACCAGTTGAATATTGCTATTTTCTCTACCCACCCAGCAGCGGGCAAAGTTACGTCCAATGCGCCCAAAACCGTTAATTGCAACTCTAATCACAGTATCTTGCCCTCTGTATTTATGCCTATAAGTTGATATCGTTGACCCCAATCATATCGCAAAGGGGGCGGCTATTTATAACGATAAAGTCTTTGATCAACAAAAAAATACAGAATTTTATAAGAAGGAGTCAGGAGTCAGGGAGCAGGGAAAACTTCTTAACAACTGACAACTGTACGGGCGAAGCATTTGGAGAACTATTTTTAGCAATGACCGATAATTTATCTTCCAAATGCTTCGCCCCTACTGACCAATGACCAATGACCAATGACCAATGACCAATGACCAATGATGATTTCTATAAATTAAACAATAATTTCACTACCAATGTACTATTGTAGACAATTCCGACAGAGGCTTTTGGTAAGTGATGCAAATTGCTATATCTAAAGCCATCTTACTTAGTGCTAAAAAAGTCATCACAAAATGTATTTAAATTTACACAATTTTCTTTCCCGATGTAGCAGATATTTTCAGAATAATCTTATGAGCAGATTAGAAATAATTTTCGGGGGGTAATCTGGCTCAGGGGGCAAAACAAAAGTCAAAATTTACTCATTCAGCAGGGATGAATATTTTAGATGGGATAATTAGGATCTGTAAAAATCAAAATCCTGGTATGATACGCGTGTCTTATGTGATTCTGGTGTGGTGTGGTGTAAGAGGTAAATAAAATGAGTAATTCTATAGATTTTAGTGGTAGACCATTTCATTTCATCGGAATTGGTGGGATTGGAATGTCTGCTTTGGCTTATGTTCTAACCAAACGTCAATTACCAGTATCTGGTTCAGACTTGCGTCCTAACCATATTACGCACAAGTTAGAATCTCTAGGCGCTCACATTTTTAGTAAGCAAGAAGCAAACAATCTGGAGTTCTTTGTCCCTGAAGCATCGGCTGATGATTTATTGTTAACTTCACCAGAAAAGTTGTCTGCGGCAAAAACGACCTGGCCTCAAGTGATTTGTTCCACAGCTATTAATGCTAATAATTTGGAATATAAAGCGGCGCTGGCATTGGGTTGCCCAATTTGGCATCGTTCTGATGTTCTTGCGGCTTTGATTGCTGATTATTACAGTATTGCTGTGGCCGGAACCCATGGGAAAACTACTACTAGTAGTCTGATTGGTTATATGCTTTTGCAAGCTGGACTTGATCCGACGATTTTGGTCGGTGGTGAAGTTAAGGCTTGGGAAGGTAATGCCAGAATGGGGTCTAGCCGTTATTTAGTAGCGGAAGCAGATGAGTCTGATGGTTCTTTGGTGAAGCACGCTCCAGAGATTGGTATTATTACTAATATTGAATTAGATCATCCTGACCACTACGAAAGTTTAGAAGAGGTAGTTAATACGTTCCAAACCTTTGCTCAAGGTTGCAAAACTTTGGTAGGTAGTATTGATTGCGAAACAGTGCGCGAGCGCCTGAAACCAACCATTAGCTATAGTCTTTACCCAGATAAAGGTGCTGACTACACCGTTACTAATATAGATTATCGGGCTGATGGGACAACAGCTTTAGTATGGGAAAAAGGTCAAGCCTTGGGGTTACTAAACTTACAGCTATTAAGTCATCATAACCTCAGCAATTCTTTAGCAGCAGTAGCTGTGGGTAGAGTTTTGGGATTAGAATTTGGAGAAATTGCCAAAGGGATTACTACCTTTGAAGGTGCAAGACGACGGTTCGAGTTTCGAGGTGAAGCTGCTGGGGTGACTTTTATTGATGACTATGCCCATCATCCTAGTGAAATTCGTGTTACTTTAGCCGCAGCTCGTCTTCAAACTAGACCTGGACAAAGGGTAGTTGCTATCTTCCAGCCCCATCGTTATACTCGGACATTAACGTTTTTAAAAGAGTTCGCTGAGTCTTTTACCCATGCTGATTTAGTTGTGCTAACTGATATTTATAGTGCGGGTGAGTCTGATTTAGGACAAGTTAGTGGACAGGATTTAGCCACTGCAATTAGTAAATACAACCCTGAAGTGGTTTATCAGCACACTTTACCTTTAGTGAGTGAATTTTTACTGCAAACCCTCCGTCCGGGAGATTTGGCATTATTTTTAGGTGCGGGTAATTTGAATCAGGCTATTCCTGAACTTATTACCACTATGAGTGAACCGGCAATTGCCACATCTTAGGATCAGAACTGCACTCTGGCAGGGTTTGATTAGTTAACTCCAGTACCGGATTTTTCTGGTAAATAAAGAACATAAGTCAAAAATTACCAATTTAAGTAAAGATGATAACTTCCCAGGGATTTAGCAAAATCTGCAAATTTTCTGATTTGACTCCACAACTACAAACTAAAGATGATGTGGATAATAGCAAATTAATTTACTTACCAGGAACTGATTGTCCGCTCAAAACCCATACTTCCTTGTCGGCATTTACTTCTTATCGGGTTGGAGGAGAGGCTGAATGCTATGTTTCTCCCAGCGATTTAGGAGCGTTGCAAGCAAGTATTGAATACGCCAAAGAGAATGATTTAGCAGTCACAATACTAGGTGCTGGTTCTAACTTGTTGGTGAGCGATCGCGGTATCCCCGGTTTAGTCATCGCTACTCGTCATCTCCGGTCTAAAAACTTTGATCCAGCTACAGGTCAATTAACTGTATCCGCGGGAGAACCTATCCCTAGTTTAGCGTGGGACGCAGCGGCTTTGGGATGGGAAGGATTAGAATGGGCTGTGGGTATTCCTGGAACTTTGGGCGGTGCGGTGGTGATGAATGCTGGAGCGCATAATAGCTGTATCGCAGATATGTTAGTTAGCGCTCAAGTTCTTTCTCCAGATGGAACTTTGGTAACTCTCACTCCAGAAGAATTAGGCTACAGATACCGAAGTTCACTACTACAAGGTGGTAAGCGGGTTGTGACTCAAGCCACCTTCCAACTGCAACCAGGAGCAGATCCGGTGCAAGTGACAGCTAGAACTAAGGAACATAAAAAACACCGCCTCAGCACCCAACCTTACAGCTATCCTAGTTGTGGCAGTGTGTTTAGAAATCCTAAACCTTATACTGCTGGTTGGTTAATTGAACAAACCGGACTCAAAGGTTATCAATTAGGGGGAGCGCAAGTTGCCCAACTCCATGCTAATTTTATTGTCAATCGGGGAGGAGCTAAAGCCAGTGATATTTTCTGCCTCATTCGTCATATTCAACATGAGGTACAAGAACGCTGGTCAATTTGGCTAGAACCAGAAGTGAAAATGTTGGGTGAGTTTCAAGTAGTTGCTTAAAGGCAAGAGGCAAAAGGCAAAAGGCAAAAGGCAAAAGGCAAGAGGCAGGGATTTTCTCTATTACCAATTACCAATTACCAATTACCCATCACCAATTACTCATCGCATCTATAATTGAATTTGATTTGTAAGTAATCGTACGGCGGATAACCAGTTATGGCAGAAAAAGGACAGGGATTTGGCTTTGGCTTAGGCAAAATGAAAGAATTAGCGGAAGCGTTTAAAAAAGCCCAACAGGTTCAAGAAGGTGCAAAGCGTCTTCAAGAAGAATTGGAGAAAATGGAGATTCTGGGAGAATCTGGTGGTGGACTTGTTAAAGTTATTGTCAGTGGTAACCAAGAACCCAAACGGGTGGAAATTGCTCCATCTGCTTTAGAAGAAGGTGCAGAAGTGCTTTCTGATTTGGTAGCTGCGGCCATGAAAGATGCCTATCAAAAGTCTACCGAAACCATGCGGGAACGGATGGAAGATTTAACCAGTGGACTGGAATTACCTGGAATGTAGTCATTAGTTAATAGTCAGTGGTCAGTAGTATAAAACAACTGGCGACTGACACAAAAATTAAATCAAATTTAATAGAGAAACTTCAGCAGATGGAAATTCATTAAATATATTCCTATGAATGACAAACTCCAGACCGAAAAAGATCAGCTCCAGACAAGCAATAATATGGAGATAAATCAAGAAACAGAAAAGGAAGAGGTTTTATGTTCTCATTGTCAGCGGACTGCTACGAATGGGATTAAATGTAAAGGTATTTGTGTGGCTGATAATGATTATTAAGGTGTAAATAAACAAATTTTGCCAAGCCAAGTAATATGGTTAAAATAGTTTCCCGTACTTATGTAGGTCAAGCCAATGTTTATGATATTGGTGTGGAAAATGACCATAATTTTGTGATTAAAAATGGTTTTATCGCTTCTAATTGTTTTAATAAATCCCACTCGACAGCTTACGCTTATGTAACTTATCAAACATCATATTTAAAGGCAAATTACCCATTGGAATATATGGCGGCGTTGTTAACCGCGAATAGTGGGGATACAGACAAGGTGCGGAAGTATCTTGATAACTGTTCTAATATGGGGATTGTGATTGATGCACCTGATGTGAATCGTTCTGGTTTAGATTTTACCCCGGCAGGTGAGAAGATTTTATTTGGATTTTCGGCAGTGCGGAATGTGGGACAAAATGCGATCGCCTCAATTTTAGAAGCCAGGGAAGAATCAGGGGAATTAGTCCCATTTAAGTCTTTGGCGGATTTTTGCGATCGCGTTGATTTACGTGCCATGAATCGGCGTACTTTAGAATCATTAATTAACTGCGGAGCTTTTGACAAAATTCAAGCTAATCGCAACCAATTAATTCATGATTTAGAATTAGTTTATGAGTGGGCGCAATCCCGTGCTAGAGACAAAGCTAGTGGACAGGGAAATATATTTGATTTATTAGGAGGTGGATTTGCAGGTAATAATAATCAACCCCAAAAGAATGCTTATGAATCTGCACCTAAAGCTCCTCCTGTTAATGATTTACCACCTCAAGAAAAATTACGAATGGAAAAAGAATTATTAGGATTTTATCTCTCAGATCATCCTCTTAAATCTATCAGACAATCATCCTCAGTCCTTGCACCTATTAACCTGGCACAATTGGGAGAACAAAAAGATGATGCTATTCTTTGTGCAGCAGTAATGTTGAATAATGTGAAAAAGGTTGTCACCAAAAAAGGTGACTCTATGGCAATTTTGCAAGTTGAAGATTTATCTGGATCTGCGGAAGCTGTTGTTTTTCCTAAAACCTATGAGCGCATTAGTTCCGTTTTAGAAGTTGATGCCAGATTAATTATTTGGGGTAAAATAGATCGCCGTGATGATCAAGTTCAATTTATCCTAGAAGACGCAGAAACTGTCGAAACAGTAACAATGATTTTAGTGGAACTGAGTCCACAACAAGCCGGGACAATTGAAGAGCAACATCGTCTAAATACAATTCTCAAATCACAAGCTGGGGATAAGGATAAATCAAGAATACCTGTAATTGGTATTGTTCAAGCCGGAAATCACCGGGAAATTGTCCGCTTTGGGAGACAGTTTTGGGTACAAGATTCAGGAACAGCAGTGCAAGCATTACAAAACGGTAAATTCCGCGCTGATATCAAACAACTAACCAGCGGTTAAAGCTTGCGTAGCGATAATTTATGAATTACCGCTACTTGTGTTCTATTTTGTTTAATTCCTAAAGAACTAACATCTAATTAGGGCTTGCTGAATAATTAATTTTAACAATCCCTAACGAACCTCATTCAAACTCTCGATTTGCTTTGTAAACATCTCTGTAAATAAACTCATCACTGTCCGTTCTTCCCGGACTTTAATATTAGCAGTAATAGACATCCCCGACTGTAAGGATATCTTTCTCTCTTGATTGGTGAGACTTAATTGTTGTTTATCTAACTTGATTTTGGCTGGGAATCTATAAAATTGATGGTTTTGATCTGGAGGTAAAGCATCTGAACCGATATCAATTACTTTACCCTTAATATCACCAAATTCACTAAAGGGAAAGGAGTCAATTCTCACATCTACATTCATTCCTTTCCTGACAAAACCAATATCTTTATTGGTGATGAAAACTTCCGCTATTAGACTATCTTTAGGGACAATTTGCAGTAATTTTTGGGTAGAATTAGCAACAAAACCGGGATTTTTAGCTTGTAAATCAAAAACTACACCTCCCACTGGAGCGCGAAGTTCTTGATATTTAACATTTAATTGTGTTTGCGATATTTTGCTATTGACATCTGCTAAACGCTGTTCATTGTCTAAAATAATCTTCATGAATTGACTATCAATTTCCGCAATCCGTTGTTTGTTACTACCTATTTTCTCCAAAATAGTCTTATCAGAACTAGCAACTGTATTGGTTGATTGCTGTTTTCCTTTATCAATATCGAATTTTAGACGTTTTGCTTCTTCTTGTAATTGTGATATTTCCGCTTTGAGAGTTTGTACCTGTTGTTGTTGGTTAAGATATTGAAGTTTAGAAATACCACCTTCTTCAGCTAAGGTTTTAAGACTAACTAAAATCTGACTTTGAATTGCTAAACCATTTTTAGTATCTTGGAGTTTAAATTCTGTTTGAGAAAGTTGCTTTCTGGTTTTTTCAACTTCCAACTCTGCGGCTTTGGAGCGAGACGCTAATTCTGTTTTCGCAACTGCTAGTAGTTGTTGTTCATCAATTCCTGTCCCTGCTGCTCCTGGTAAATTTCTTAATTGAGAACGTAATAATTCATTTTCTGCTACTAAGGAAGCGCGACTTTTGAGCAGAAAAGCTGATTCTCCTGGTAGTTTACTGCGTAAAAATGCTATTTCAGCATCTATTCCCGTAGTCGCTCCCATTAAACGCCGATAGATATTGTTTTCTTGAATTAAAGCTACCCGAATTTTATTCAATGAATTTAATTCGGCTAGGGTCGCAATAGAATCAAAGGTTAATAATAAATCTCCTGTTTTTACCTGTTGTCCATCTTTTACATACAGTGACTTCACAACTCCATTAATAGGAGCTTGCACATCTTTAACTGTTCCTTCTGGTTTTAATTGTCCTGTGGCGGGGACTACTTGTTCAATTTTTGCTAAACAAGCCCAAATAATTCCAAAACAAGCCAATCCCATGAGAGTAATCATGATGGTTCGTGACCAAATTGGGGATTGACGGAGAACTACAGATTGCTCGAAGTTATCAAAATTGAAGTCAGGTTTTGGCTGTTTGGGAGTGGGTTTGGGCGATGTCAATACTTGTGCATCTCTATGGGATGCTCTCCCATTTCCGTTACCCTTTCCATTGCCATTTCCGTTGGTGTAATTACCATTAATTTGAGTCATAATAAGTTTAGATTTTGGATTTTAGATTGAATATTTAGTGGTGCGTAATTTTATCTTTAATCAGTTATCAGTTGAATCTTATAGAAACAACTGACAGGGTTTAGCACTGCTAAACCCCTACAACTGACAATTGACAAATTACAAGTTTACTTCCTGTTGTTGATAAAGATAGAAATAATGACCTTTAGCTGCCATAAGTTCTTGATGACTACCTTGTTCTATCATTCTACTATTATCCATGACGACGATAGTATCGGCATTACTAACAGTATTCAAACGGTGGGTAATGAAGAAGACTGTATTACCTTTAAAAGCGCGAGCTAAGTTCAGACCAATTTGCTTTTCTGTCGGATAATCTAGGGCGCTGGTGGCTTCATCTAAAACTAATATTTTAGGTCTTTGCAGGACAGAACGAGCGATCGCAATTCTCTGTCTTTGTCCACCAGAAAGGGCTGATCCTCGTTCCCCAACTCGTGTATTATAACCATTGGGCAAGGTCATAATAAATTCATGAGCAACAGCAATTTGAGCCGCTTCAATAATTTCCTCAGTTGTGGCATCAGGATTAGTTAAAGCAATATTTTCTTGAACTGTGCCATCAAATAAGAGCGTATCTTGGGGAACTACGCCAATTTGCCGCCGCAGCGAATAAAGTTCTACTTTGGAAATGTCGTAACCATCAACTAAAATTCTGCCAGATTCTGTGTCATAAAGTCTGAGCAGTAATTTCATCATTGTACTTTTTCCTGAACCACTTTGCCCGACAATGCCCACAAATTTACCTGGGGCAAATTCGACGGTGACATTGCTGAGTTGTAGTGGTCCGCTGGCAGCAAATCGGAAGGAAACGTTTTCATATTTAACAGCACCGCTAACAGCAGGAAGGGGAATATTATTCCGATCTATTTCTGCTTCTTGTGGTGTGTCCACAATATCACTTAATCTTTCTAAAGATAAACCAGTTTCTTGGAAGTTCTGCCAGATTTGTGCCAAGCGTAAAATCGGGGTAGTAACGTAACTAGAAATAATCCGAAAGGCAATTAATTCTCCTAATGTTAATTCTCCTTTCAAAACTAAATAAGCTCCCACCCATAAAACTAATAAGCTACTAAGTTTACTTAGAAACTGACTGGTTGAATTAGCTAATGTGGAAGTCAGCACAGTTTTAAAACCGGCAGCGACAAACTTAGCATATTTATTTTGCCAAGAAAACCGGGAGCGTAATTCAATATTTTGGGCTTTAACTGTTTGAATACCTGACATAACCTCAACCAAATAAGATTGAGTTTCGGCATTACGTTCAGCTTTGGTTCTTAATTGTCTACTCACTGTGGGAGCAGCGATTAATGTCACTACCACAAATAGAGGGATTGTTCCTAATCCGACGAGAGTTAGTTGCCAACTGTAGAACAGCATGACAACTATATAAACAACGGAAAACAGGGCATCTAATACTACTGTTAAAGCCGTACCCGTGAGAAACTGACGGATATTTTCTAATTCATTAATTCTGGTGGATAGTTCACCAACTGGTCTTTTATCAAAATAGCGCAGTGGTAAGCGCAGCAAGTGGTCAATAATTTGTGACCCCAAACTCATATCAATGCGGTTGGTGGTATCTACAAATAAGTAAGTCCGCAAGGTGGTTAATACTGCTTCAAAAACACCCACTGCTAATAGTAATACTCCTAAAATATTCAGGGTACTAATACTATTTTGCACAATGACTTTATCAATAATTAACTGAATAACTAGAGGATTAGCGAGGGCTGCCAGTTGGACGAAGAAGGAAGCAATAAATACTTCTATCAGCACCCGACGGTAACGCGATAAGTAAGGAACAAACCAAGATAAACCAAAGCGTTCTTTCGGTGTTTCTTTGGTTGCACTCAGTAATAAAACTCTAACTTGTGGTTGAAGATTAGCGTCATCAGTTTCTAATTCTTCTACCAATTGACTAATTTGGCAGTTGATAATACCTTGAGATGGCAAACCCAAAACTACTGTTTTTCCATCTACTGCATAGAGAACAGCAAAACTGTCACGATAGCGAATTAATGCTGGGGTAGGAATCCGATTAATGGAAACAGCAGGAACATCAACTAGCTGGGATTTAAGTCCAATTAGTTCCGATAAATAAGCGCAAACTTGAAAAGATATACTCCCTTGACGCTTAATTTGGTCGTTTAAAATCCGCCGTACTACTTCTTTCCGAAAGGGCATTTCTAAATGCTTGGATAGCATTTGAAAACAAGCCAGACTAGAATCTAATTCTCCTTGTCCCCGGAAAAATGGATAGTTTTGATTTTTTAATGGCTGGTTTGATGTGGTGGGGGGAACAAATTCTGGTTCTTGGGCGTAGGGAATTTCCGAATCTACTCTGCTATCTGATATAGTTTCTAATGTTTCTGATTCGATGGAAATACCATCAAGTAGTGATAGATCTTGAGGATTAATGCCCAATAAACGAACAGGAATGTTGCCTTTAACTTCAATTACGTCGGTTTCTAGACGAGAACCAGGTGGGAAATTGGGCAGGGAACTACGACCACTCACAAACCAAATGCGATCGCTGCTTAATTCTTGTAAAGCTGTTTTTCCTGGTGATAAATAATGAATTTTTGCTTCTAATTGAGCCTGTTGGGTAATGTCTTTGAGGTTGTGATTTACTAAGGCTTTTTGTGCTACCTGGGAACTCAAAATATCAAAGATTTCAATTAGGTGACTTTGATTTTGACGAGCTTTCGCAAAGGCTGGATTGCGGTTGATAAATTGCAAATAATCTGCGGCTTTCCAGGTTAAACAGATTACTTCTGTGGAAGCTATGGCAGTTTCACAAGGAAGCTCACGTAACCAAGAAATTTCGCCAATTGTTGCCCCTGGTTGGAGTAATTTTAATGTAATTGGTAATTGGTTTTGGGGATTATATCCCAATAGTCTGACGTTACCTTGATGAAGAATGGCGATCCTTTCTGGTAGTTGTTCTTTACCAATAATTTTTTGTCCTACACGATAACGTAAAGGCTGGAGAATTTGTGATGATAAGAGGTTGTTAATTTCCTCTTTTGATAATTGATCAAATCCTTCAATACTAGCAATGAATTCTTCAAAGTTACTCTGAATATAAGTCATATTGATTGAGTTAGTTATTTCGCTTTGTATTGGCTAAAAGGTTTATATTTGGCGATTTATACGGTCTGAATTTGAAATTTTTGTTCTGTCATTTGTGTTTGTAACCACTGATTAAATCGTTCATTTAGTAACCGTTGTCTTGTGGAACGATCTAATTGGGCTGGGAGTATTTTTTCTAATCGGACAATTACTATCACATTATTAATTTGAGTCGGTGGTGATAGTTGTTGTGGTTGACTTTTGGCAAGGATATTTACCAATGTAGGATGGAGAGATTGTAAATCTATTGGTCCGACTAAGCCATCTGTTTGCGATTCGGGACCTTGAGCATATTCCCGCGCTAATTGGGCAAAGGATTGTTCACCCTCTTGAATACGAAAGTAAATTTCTTGAGCGATCCCAATTTCTGTGGTAGTAATTAGGGAATAAATCACCCTATCTAACTGGCTTTTACGTTGGAAAAAGTAGGAGTTTAAATCCCCTCCCCAAGTTTCCTCTTTAAACTTTTCTAGCTTTAATTGTCGTACCGCCATAATTTTCAACTTTTGGAAACTTTCGCTCTGTGGTTCTAGTCCCTGATATTGTTGGGCTAATTGTTCGCAGGCTAGTTGTTCTTCTTCTGGGGTACAAACAATTTCTGCGATCGCTTGATCAATGAATATTTCTTTCATTAATAGCGGTAATAGCTGATATTCCGATAATAATGATAAAACCTCTGTGGGCTGGAAGATGCGATCGCCTAATTGTAGAACTTGATTCATATTGCTTGTGATCAGGTTTGTTGTCATTGTTAATTTCTTTTGAAAAGATAATATAACTAGATTGTCACTAAGTTATATTTTGGTTAAATTATACAATTTATTACAACTTTACTCTGGATTGGTTTCAGTGTAGTATTTAAATACTAATTATTTGCCAATTACCAAAAGTTGATTTTTTGAATTTAAGTAGGTTGGCGTTAAAAATTGTCGTTATGACAAGGGAACAGGGAAGAGGTTTTGGGTAACTTTACTTTTTGTTATATATTACTCTTCGAGAAGCCGCTCCGGGTCTACGGTTTTTTTCCGTTCACCTACTTAGTCACAGTGTTGATATTTGGATATTATCTTACCAAGTTACCATAAATTGATAAATTTGTCATATCAAACTTATTTACTAGGGAATGGGCATAATGACGAATTAGCAACCTAAATTAGATAACCAGTCACCTCGGTTATTGCGGACTCTTCATTTACTAACTAATCTTCAAAAATCAATCCAGCCTGAGAAATAATTACAACACCTAATAAGTTAATACAGGACAAAATTATATAAAGGGTAAATTTAATTTCTCTAAAAGGGTAAATATAATCACAAAAATACTGTAAGGGCAAACCCCCCGTGGTTGCCCGGAATTGTGGTTGCCCAAAATCGGAGACAAACTTAATTAACGAAATTTGCTAGGATTTAGACGGCTGGGAGCTTGGCGTGTGGTATTGGTATTACGTCTAATTTCTACTCCATTTCTCAGTTTTCCGCCTGTACCACCGTCTTTAGGATCAAGATAAGGTTTCAAATTAATGCCCTGTTTAGCAGAACTCACCTGATTTTTACCACCTAAAAGCGTTTGTCCCAGGCTATACAAGCTATCTCCATTACCTCTGTTACGATTGGTGTAGGTATTAACGGCAATAGTCTGTTGTCCACTATCAGCGGTAGTTAGGTTTTGGAATACACTATTGCGAATAGTATAGGGATCTTTACCACGGGGTACTGTCAAGACAATTCGACAATTGGGCTGAGATTCAGTGGTGACACAGATAATATTTTCGTTATTTTCTACAGCTATTTGTAATTCTTGTAATCCATCGGGGCGATATAATTCTAAACGGCTGGCGATCGTTTCACAACGTCTTTGAGCATCCCAATTCCCGCCTAAAGTTTGAGGTGCAGCCCAAGCAAAATATTGTCCAGGTTGACTTTGGGGCTGATACATGACCGTAGGTTGTCCATTATTATATTGACAACTAAACCTTTTACTACTGTCAACTGTGGTGGAAGTTGGTATGGTGGTTGATGAGCCTGATGGAACTGTAGTAGATGAACCTGATGGAACTGTAGGCACAACAACTTGAGCAAAAGCTACAGTATTACCAAAAAATAAAGAACAGCCCAGACTACTCAACAATAAAAACCGAAGTGATTGTAATGACATAAATATAACCTCTGTTAGAAACAGGTAAATAGTTGATATCTCTATTGACGGAGAATATATTTTTTTGATTCAATAACAATACCTGTTTTTTGTGTTTTTAGTATACACAGCAGAAACCGCCACAAGCTAGGAAGGATTATCAGCAGCTTACAGCGGTTTCTTGATTAGGTTGTAGTTCAATACAAAAATATAGAAGTGGACTGGACAAGCAATCAATTAAATTCGATTTAAATTACGCTTCCCTTATTTTCAATGGTTAGGCAATTTTGGCTGCGAGTTCCACACCTCCAATAACAATTTGGTGAGATTTAGGCGAAAAAACTTTGATAGGAAGCTACAAGAAAAAATTGATTGCCGGGACACTAGAGCAGGAGGCACAAACTCTAATGAAAAAGTTTGGATTTAAGGTTTGACTTTTAACCTTTTTGTACCATGCCCTTAATCTAGCACGAGTTTTTTGATTTATGTTATCTGTTTACTAAACTTGAAATTCATTAACATATTGCAACAATTCTGACTGGGCGCACGCCCTGCGCTCCTACTTTGGTGACTCCTGCTATATTAGAGGTTTTATGAGTTCTGCACCGATGGAAATTATTATTGGTTGGCTATATCCTAAGTTGATGAGTACCTACGGCGATCGCGGAAATGTGATCACTATTCAACGCCGCGCTCAATGGCGGGGGTATAATGTGATCGTATTACCCTTGGATCAAGACTCTACCGCTGAGGATATAAAATCAGTAGATGTGATTGTTGGTGGGGGCGCACAGGATCGTCAGCAAGAAATTGTCATGCGGGATTTACAAGGGGCAAAAGCGGAGGCAATGGGTGATAAAATCGAACATGGAACGCCGGGAGTTTTTACCTGTGGTTCTCCCCAATTGCTAGGAAATTATTATGAACCAGCCTTTGGACAAAGAATTGAAGGTTTGGGAATTTTAGATTTAGTTTCTATTCATCCTGGTGAAAATACGAAAAGATGTATTGGTAACTTAGTGATAGAAGTTACAGCTTCACGATTGGCACAGGAAATAGAAGCAATGACAGGGACAAAACCTTATTTAGTCGGGTTTGAAAATCACGGTGGCCGGACGACATTAGGGCAGGTGGAAGCTTTGGGGCGTGTGGTGTATGGTTTGGGGAATAATGGAGAAGATGGCACAGAAGGAGCGTTTTATCAAAATGCGATCGCTACCTATTCCCACGGGCCATTATTACCCAAAAATCCTTTCGTTGCTGATTGGTTAATTCAAACGGCGTTAAGGCTGAAATATCAACAGGAAATCAAACTGTCACCTTTAGATGATACCTTGGCAATGCAAGGACGGGAAGCAATGTTTAAACGCTTAAAAGTGAATTCACCCAGTGTAGCTGGAGTTAGTTAGAGAATTCCACAAAAAAGATGATCCAATTTTGTAGGATGGGCATCTTGCCCGTCCTTCTGTTGTTAGCGGGCAAGATGCCCGCACCACAAGAGATTTTGGGATATTTTTTTAATTGGAAGTCTCTTAGGAAAATAGGTAATGGGTAATGGGTAAAAGTTTAATCATGCAATTACCAATCACCGATTACCAATTACCAGGTTAATAAACTACATTATTTTTTTATAAAATAAGAACGATTTTCGGTAAAATGTCTGATAAGTTACTATAGAAATCCGAAATTGTTTAGTTAGTCATTATTTTAAATCTGTGCAACTTCCTTTCGACTCCGCTCAAGGTAAACCTTCTTTCCCAGAATTTGAAAATCGCTCAAGTTACCACCCCAATCAGGGTTTGCGAAAATTACTCAATCGTCTTGTCATCAAAATGCAACGGGATGAATTGATCAGACAAACGACAAATCAACTGCGAGAATCACTCCAGGTTGATCGGGTAGTCCTGTATTATTTCTATGAACAATGGCAAGGACAGGTAACATTTGAATCATTGAGTGCTGATGAATATTCAATTCTCGGTTCTACGGGAGCAAGCGATTGTTTTAACCATGAGTATGCTGCTTTGTACTTAGAAGGACGGGTTAGAGCGATCGCTGATATAGAATTAGAAGCAATTCAGGATTGTCACCGTGATTTCCTTCGCAGTATGCAAGTTCGCGCTAATTTGGTAGTACCAATTTTGATACCAAGAGGATTATGGGGACTATTAGTAGCACATCATTGTCAAAGTTCCCGTGATTGGACATTAACAGATATTGAACTAATGCAAACAGCAGCGCGAACTTTAGCCACAGACTCTAACATTTTAAAGAGTTAAAAATCAAATCCATTAATTCATCCGCGTTTATCTGCGTTCAT
This sequence comes from Dolichospermum lemmermannii CS-548, assembly GCF_028330815.1. Classification (NCBI taxonomy): domain Bacteria; kingdom Bacillati; phylum Cyanobacteriota; class Cyanophyceae; order Nostocales; family Aphanizomenonaceae; genus Dolichospermum; species Dolichospermum lemmermannii. The sequence goes on along the minus strand of NZ_JAQMTJ010000224.1, from coordinate 2,960 downwards.
CTGCGTTTAAATCATTTAAATTCCCAAATTTAGGACTCCACCATCCTTTAGCAGTATGAAAATAAGCCACATCTTTATGTTTCGTATCCTTCCATGAATCCTGACCAGAACACCGCAGCATAGTTTTATTTTGCCCATCTTTGAGGTAACTGTATTCCTCCAAAGGTTTCTTGCATACAGGACAGGGATATGCAGTGATTTTTGCTGAAGGTTTGGGAGCATTTTCATTTGTAGATGTTTTAGTTTTCGGTGCTTCCCACTTTTTGTGAAAATCACTCCAAAATAGCACAATGTTTTCACAGCCACTCACACATTTAAGAAAGTATTTCTTTTTAACTTTACTGCTGGGAATTTTGGCTAAACAGTTCTTACAATTAGGACAACGAGTTTTAGAAGTTTCATATTTACGCTCAACAAAATTATTATTTTTACCTGTAGTTGATGAATTAACAACCACAGTTTTAGCTTTGGAAAGTGCAGGAACAAAATAACTTTGATTCCAAGTAGTTAGGTAATGTTGCCAAGAGTTTTTTCCTTCAGAAATTGCATCTAAGGCATCTTCCATTTTAGCAGTAAATTCCGCTTCTAGTAAATCTGGTAAAGCCTTTTGTAAAAATTCATCAACTTCTAAACCCAAAGCTGTGGGTTGAAGATTATCTTTTTTTAACTCCACATAATTGCGTTTCTTTAAAGTAGCAATTGTCGGAGCATAAGTGCTAGGACGACCAATGCCTTTACGTTCCATTAATTGGACAAGTTTGGGTTCGCTATATCTGGGTGGTGGTTGGGTTTGTTTCTGATCATGTCCCGCTTTGGCTAAATTCAGTTTTTGTCCCTGTTGCAATAAGGGTAAAACTGCATCTTTGCTCAGATTCAGCCAATATTTTGCATAACCGTAAAATTCAATTACCTGCCCTCTAGCTTGCCATAAGATATTACCTGATTTCGTAATTACCAACGTTTTACGAAGTTGTGCTGGACGACATTGGGAAGCGATCGCTCTTTTCCAAATCATCACATATAGGTTAAACTCATCTTCAGGTAATTCTGCCCGTAATTGCACCGAAGGACGAAAAACATCTGTGGGACGAATGGCTTCATGTGCTTCCTGAGCCGTTTTACTACTACGCTGCTTGGCTACTTGTTGGGGGACATTCTCAGGGTCATTTTGTTCCAACCATTGACGCGCACTAGCACAAAATTCAGGACTCAACATCACTGAATCGGTTCGCATATATGTAATTAATCCTGCCTCATATAGCTTTTGTGCCACCTGCATAGTTTTGTCAGGGGAAAATTTCAACTTTGAACCGGCAGCTTGTTGGAGGGTGGAGGTGGTAAATGGTGGAGGGGGTTGACGATAAACGAGTTTCCCTTCTAAGTGAATAATTTGATGTGGATGACGTTTTGCTTCTTCAACTAATCTGTTTGCTTCTGCTTCCGAGAGAACGCGCTTAGATTCGGGTTTTTCTGGGTTGTTACTAGCTGCATCATCGTGAGTTTCCGTTTCTGGTTCTGATGTTTCTTTCTCAGTATTGTCCGTACCTTTGTAAAAAGCCCGAAATCCTTCTTGATAATCTACCCACACACTCCAATAATCTTGGGGGACAAAAGCCAGAATTTCTCTTTCGCGCTGACAAATTAGATGTAATGTGGCGCTTTGAACTCTACCTACACTTTTTGCCCCATTATTTAATGCCCAAACCAGGGGACTACCTTTGTAACCTACCAGTTTATCAAGACAATCTCGACATAATCCGGCACCGATTAAGTTAGTGTCAAGTTTTCTGGGGTGTGCGATCGCATTCCGCACTGCTGATGGTGTAATCTCAGTATAAACTACTCGTTTGGGGTCTCTTAATCCTAACGTTTCTTTAAGATGCCAAGCAATGGTTTCTCCTTCTCTGTCTGGGTCTGTAGCTAAAACAACTTCATCAACTTGTCTAACAGCCGCTTTTAATTGTTGAATTGTTTCTTTTGCCCGTTGGTCACGGGGGATATAATTACAGCGAACAGTATTACCATCCATTGTAAATCCTAGTGAATCATCACCCTCATTACTGAGTTCGCGGATATGTCCACAACTAGCGCGGACAATCCAATCTGCACCGAGAATTTGACTCAGTTTTTTGACTTTTCCGGGAGACTCAACCACTAGGAGACGTTTGGGCATGGCGCTTGTTTTTGAGATGCTTTATATAGGATAAAATAAATGGCAAGATTTTTACAATGCCAGAATCAGGATATCCAGGATTTTAGGATTTTCAGGATATGAGCGATTTTATTTTTCTTCGCACCTACTTACAATCATTCAGATAATCATCCATAATAGCTGGTAACTCCTTTGCTGAACAAGTATAAGTTAGGGATAAAAATGTAATAGCTTTCGTAATTATTTCTTTTCTATCTAGAATTTCTGATAATTGAGAACGAGTGTATTTACCATTCATTGTTTCTAGACTAGCATCAGCGATCGCATCTTCAATTACTTCTTCCTCAATTAAATTTTCCCATTCATCTTCATTTACATAATAGGATCTTTTATTTTCTTTAAGATTAATTTTTTGAATTTCCCTAATTGAATTACGAATAGAAGCCATCCAAGAATTTGTTAATCGCTGTTCTATTTTATTTTTAATCAAGTGAATCAGTAAAATCTTTAAATACGATTCTATATTTCGCAATATTGCTTGTTTACTCATTCCTTCTAATTCATCTACAATTGCTAAAGCATCTGTGTAATTTCCTTGTAAAATGCTGTTTCTGAGGTCTATTAATTCTTGAGTCATTTTCATTAACCTCCAGTATAATTTACATATTGATAATAACACATATTTTTCTGAAAAAGCACATTCAGGTAACTTTAAATTTAATGCTTAAATCTCTATGCAATAAGAGGATGTTTTAAAAGTTTTTAATGTGTAAACAGACCCCTCTCCAAACCTCTCCCCTACCAGGGG
>NZ_JAQMTJ010000223.1:0-3381 GCF_028330815.1 Dolichospermum lemmermannii CS-548 | reverse complement strand
TCCCCAACTTCCCCAACTTCCCCAACTTCCCCAACTTCCCCAACTTCCCCAACTTCCCCAATCTTACGGCGCTAATTCTTCCATTTTCTGCGCTAATTCCAAATCTAAATCACTGATAGCATTACCGATGTCATGAGTAACAAGATTTACCTTAACTGTGTTGTAAACATTAAACCATTCGGGGTGATGTCCCATTTTTTCCGCATGAACACCCACACTAACCATCCAACCTAAGGCAGTTGCAAAAGAGCTAAATTTATATTCTTTGTATAATTTCCCTTCTTTAATTTGCCATCCTGGTAAACTATTGAGGGCTAATGTTAGTTCTGCTTCGCTCAATTTTTGTGCTGCCATTTTCCTAACCTACATAGAGATTTATAAATACTAATTCTACCTAATTATCATCTTTTTCTATTTTTCCGCTTCCATCTTTTGACGAGTATATTTAGATAACGGAAATTTAAATAACGGCGATACTTTTGCACTACTTCTTTTCCTACCAGTAGCGCACCCAACCAAAAAAGAACTTCAGCCAAGACCAATAATACTGGGACTAATATAGCTTTTTGGGCGAGAGAAATTGGCAAAAATGGCACAATTACAGCAATGATCAGCCACGGTAAAAATGAGATGATAATTAACACTAAACCCAACTTTTGCATATTTGATGATGATGACGGAATCTGAGTTTAGTATTTTTATATCTGTGGCTGGAGTGATTTAATCTACAGTCTTTAGAATTTTGTCTCGCCCAGACGGACAAAGAATGGATTATAGCGGTTGTAGGTTGAGTAAGATACAAGTTTATCCTTTTATTCCCCCCGCCGCGGAGGGGGATTGAGGGGGTGCGAGGAGACTATGATGTATCTCATACAAGTGCATACCGCTATATCAAGTTTAGAACTGAAAGTGAAAATTGGAAAAGCTGTAAGTGCGATCGCTACTAAGGTAGAATTAGCAAAGGCCAGTAAAAACTTCCCTTGTCCCTACCCCCCGGTAATTGGCTAAAGTCCAATTATTGTGGCCACCCCCTGCTGTTTCTCACCCCCCCAAAGAGGTCAGAAAAACCACAATTAGCGGCAGTAACCCTATAAATGCACTTGTTAGCGCTACTAACAGGCTCAACAAATTGGCATTTTTTTAGATTCCAGTTTAGCTTGGACATTGGCTATGACTCCATACATTTGTTTTTCTGTTGGTACAACCATCAGTAAAAACTAATTTAATAACTATAGTTTCTTGTTAAGTTAAATTAAATCACAGTGATAATTACCCCAAATTGATCGGGTAATTTAAGTTTTTGTATTAAATGATTCATGGACAACGGAGTAACACCGAATATGCAGCAGCTTGTAGACCAAATTGAAAAAATTGATTTCCAAAGCGAAATATATAAAGATGCTTATAGCCGCATCAATGCCATTGTCATTGAAGGGGAACAAGAAGCCCACGAAAATTACATGACATTAGCGAAACTGCTGCCAGCACAGGAAGAGGAATTAATTCGTCTCTCGAAAATGGAAAGTCGCCACAAAAAAGGTTTTGAAGCCTGTGGACGGAATTTAAAAGTGACTCCAGATTTAGTATTCGCTAAAAAGTTTTTCTTGGGACTACACGACAATTTTCAAACCGCAGCCAAAGAAGGTAAAGTAGTTACCTGCCTTTTGATTCAATCTTTAATTATCGAATGTTTTGCGATCGCTGCCTATAATATCTACATTCCCGTAGCTGATGATTTTGCTCGTAAAATCACAGAAGGAGTTGTAAAAGAAGAATACAGCCATCTTAACTTTGGTGAAGTGTGGTTGCAAGAAAACTTTACAGAATCTCAAGCTGAATTAGAAGCAGCAAACCGCCAAAATCTGCCCATTGTCTGGAAAATGCTGAACGAAGTAGCAGACGATGCCAAAGTCTTAGCAATGGAAAAAGATGCTTTAGTAGAAGACTTTATGATTCAATACGGTGAAGCACTAAGTAACATTGGCTTTACCACCCGTGACATCATGCGTCTTTCAGCCTACGGACTGGCAACCGTTTAATAACTGCCCACAGGGGTGACGACTTTGTTACCCCAGGGAAGTAGGGGAAGTAGGGGAAGTAGGGGAAGTAGGGGAAGTAGGGGAGTAATAGTTCTGTAGTCAACCGTCAACTGTGAACATTGACCCCTTATGTAGTATTTTTAATAATTAGATACTATAGTTTGCGATTTCTCCAAAATCCAAAATCTCAAATCCAAAGTTGGTATTGCCCACTAATTCCACAGTTTTGCACGACAGCACACGCCTAATATATCACTCCATGTTTGGTTTAATTGGACATCTGACTAGTTTAGAACACGCTCAATCAGTAGCTCAAGAATTGGGATATCCAGAATATGCCGATCAAGGGCTAGACTTTTGGTGTAGCGCCCCGCCGCAAATAGTTGATCATATCACTGTCACCAGTATCACCGGGCAGAAAATAGAAGGAAAGTATGTAGAATCTTGCTTTTTGCCAGAAATGCTGGCCAATCGTCGTATTAAAGCTGCCACGCGGAAAATTCTCAACGCTATGGCTCATGCTCAAAAGCATGGCATTGATATTACAGCTTTGGGAGGATTTTCCTCAATTATTTTTGAGAACTTTAATTTAGAGCAGTTCAAACAAGTCCGCAATATTAACCTAGATTTTGAACGCTTCACCACAGGCAATACTCATACAGCTTACATTATCTGTCGGCAAGTAGAAGAAGCCTCTAAACAACTAGGGATTGAATTGTCCAAAGCAACTGTAGCTGTGTGCGGTGCAACGGGGGATATTGGTAGCGCAGTCACCCGCTGGCTAGATAAAAAAACAGATGTCCAAGAATTACTATTAATTGCTAGAAACCAAGAACGTCTCCAAGAACTGCAAGCAGAACTAGGACGCGGTAAAATCATGGGATTACAGGAAGCATTACCCCAAGCAGATATTGTAGTCTGGGTGGCGAGTATGCCCAAAGGCGTAGAAATTGACCCGACAACATTAAAACAACCCTGTCTATTGATTGATGGTGGCTATCCTAAAAACTTAGGCACAAAAATTCAGCACCCAGGGGTGTATGTGTTAAATGGTGGCATTGTGGAGCATTCCCTAGATATTGACTGGAAAATTATGAAAATTGTCAATATGGATGTGCCAGGTCGGCAATTATTTGCTTGTTTTGCAGAATCAATGCTATTGGAATTTGAGAAGTTATATACAAACTTTTCTTGGGGGCGTAATCAGATTACCGTAGACAAAATGGAGCAAATTGGTCGTGTGTCCATTAAACACGGTTTTAGACCATTGCTAGTTTAGTCATTGGTCATTGGTCATTGGTCATTGGTCATTGGTCATTGGTCATTGGTCATTGGTCATTGG
>NZ_JAQMTJ010000222.1:0-4822 GCF_028330815.1 Dolichospermum lemmermannii CS-548 | reverse complement strand
GTAGAACGGCTTGAATAATTCAAAGTTTGTAGTGAGGAATTTATTCCTCATTTGAGGGCTGAAGCCCTTACTACGAAATCATCTCCAGATTTTTTACATTACTTAATCTACTTTGATTTATTTTCGTCTACTTACTTAGTGAGAAATGCTTAAATGGTGATAATGTTTTGATATTCTTTGAAATTGAAGAAGTTGGTTTAGAGTGGATTCCTCAAAAGCAAATTTCATCAGGTATGTTTCGTACTTTAATTTTTTTAGTTCAAGTAATTTCCGCTCCTAAAGAATCAGTAATTTTAATTGATGAATTTGAAAATAGTTTAGGAATTAATTGTATGCCAGATTTAACAGACTTCATCCTTGATAAATCCTCAGATATACAGTTTATACTTACTAGCCATCATCCATATATTATCAATAATATTCCTTGGAAAACTTGGCAAATAGTTAGTAAATCTGGAAATAAAGTCAAAGTTAGAAAAGCTTCTGATATTCCAGCACTTGATACAGCTTCTAGCTTAGATAAGTTTACTCAATTAATTAATTTACTTGATAGTGAGGAATTTTCTGCGTGAATCTTTTATTTTTAGTAGAGGGGGGCAAGACTGAACCAAAAGTATATAAAGCATGGTTACAACATTTATTTCCTAGCTTAACTTTTGTTGTTAGACCTGAAGATATGACAATGAATACTTGTCGAATTATTGCAGGTAATGGCTATCCGAGTATGGTTGATAGACAGAATAACAATTCAGAAGTTTCTCGACTGGAAGCTTGTCTAATTGATATAGAAAAATTCGGTAATGTCAACCATTTTTTTATATGTATTGACTTTGAAGAACATTCTTATACTGCTCGTTTTCATGAACTTAAATCTAAACTTGATGCACTCAAATCTGGCTACAATATAGATAGTTCAAAAACAGAGATTCATATAATAATTCAGCATTGCTGTTTTGAAACATGGGCATTAGGTAATGCAGAAATTCCTAACGAATATCCTTTAATTAAAAGTTCCACAATTTTATCAGATTTTAAAACATATTACGATGTTTTAGTCAATGATCCTGAAGAAATGTCCTGCTGTCCAACTGGACGTACTTTTAGCACGAAAGCGCGATTTCATAAACACTATCTACAAGAATATCTCGGACAGTTTGGTTTGTTTTATAGCAAGAAAAATCCAAAAGTTGTAGCGGATAAAAAGTATCTAGATGCGTTAAAAAAGCGATGTGAATCAATGAATCATTTATCTAGCTTGAAATTATTGTTAGATATATGGGATAGCATAGAAACTTTGTAAGCAGTAGCACAATTTAGGTACATATATTTGAATCTCCCATTGATTACTGCGCTCAAAAACACAATGAGAGAATACCTATATGAATTAAATTAAAAACCCACGGCTTGATCAAAGCGGATAAGTTCCAAACTGCGATCGCCATAAACCCCCTCAATTTGCTGATGACAGCAATCAATCGCAAAATCGTTCACATCTTCCGCTTCAATCCCATACATCTCCTCAAAAGTCTCTGCTTCTACACGACAGAACCAAGGACGGGTAGAATAGATTTTACATTCTCGCGTACCATGATCATAATTTACGCACCATCCTCCCTCACCGACCATACTGAGATAAAGTTCTAAATCAGGTGGTGAAAGATACTCTTCTATATCTGGACGATCCGCTGGTGTCAGGTTACAACAAGCCCCACACTGAGCTATACATTGCCAAGTAGCCATATTTTTAACCTTCTAGTATTCCTGCTATTCTACTTTTTTATGACTTTTCTTATAATTTTGTGAAGTAAATTAAATTTTAGATCCCCTAAACAGATATGATAAGTTGCGGGTTTTGTCATGGAATTATTAAATCTTTTTAAACCATTAAAATCATTGGGAGGAAAAAATGGACATTTTAGCTAACATCAATTGGGAAGTCGTCTTGCAGTTAACTTGCGTGGGACTAATTGTGATTTCAGGACCCATAGTCATCTTCGTTCTAGCATTTCGCAACGGCAACCTGTAAATTGGGTAATTGGTAATTGGTAATTGGTAATTGGTAATGCTTTGTCTAATCACCAATTACCCGTTGGAGATAATAGAATCTTAAATTACCCATTTAAGAGAGTTTTTAATCTTTAATTCTGCACAGAGGTAGACAAAGCCTGAATTGCATTTTGCACAATTCCCTCATATATGGGTTGAGATATATTTACCTGTTCAGCATTTTCGCGGTTGAAACCCAACAAACCAAATTTATCTTCTGGTCGCATGACTAAAACTTTACCTTCAGAATTTTTAACTCTTAATTCTCTACTTATACCATTTTCATAGATTCCGCAGGTATATTGACGCTGTTTATATTCAAAACTAGCCCGTGATAGATTTGGTGAATTAGTGAAAAGTTCAACAACGTGATTTGGGAGTTTTGCACCTACTAACTCCATTTCAATGGTAGTTTTGCCATTAAAGTTATTTTCACGCAGTTTGTAAGCAATATCCAATCTTGATGGTAAGGGAAAATAATCACCCCAACGCCATGCTATGCCTTTAATTTCTTGACGCTGATTGTCTATAGTTTGGGATACAGTTAATTTAATGTGACCTTTCCCAACTATTTTCTGTTCAATCACTTGGACATTAGCAGTCCAAAAAATTGGATCTGAGTTATCAATACCGCAGGGGTGAAGAATATTTAACTGCTGAAAAATATCCTGGTTAATTTCGTGAATATTAACTTGAGTATCTATTTTCAACAGCGGTTTAAGGTGTTGAAGTTCCAAACACTGATTTGCAAATGCAGATAAACGCAACCGCAATTCTGGTAAATTCTCCGCTGGTAAAGAAAATCCTCCCGCAGCTTTGTGTCCCCCAAATTTACTTAATAAATCCCGACTAGCATCTAAAGCTGCAAATACATGAAATTCAGGAATTCCTCGCGCTGAACCCCGAATTATGGTTTCATTTTCGTAAGTTCCAATAAATACAGGAACACCATAACGTTCTAGTAAGCGAGAAGCAACAATCCCAATAACACCATGATGCCAATTATCTTTGATAACAACTAATACGCGGTCTTTTTGTAAAGAGTTTATATATAAATCTTCAACAATGGTAATGGCTTCTTTTTCAATTTCCTCGCACATTTGTTGACGTTGAGTATTAGTTTGTTCACATTGGATAGCTTTGGCTAGTGCAATACTAAAATCATCAGTTGTGAGTAAATCAATGACAATTTGTGGATCACCAATTCTGCCGATAGCATTAATTCGTGGTCCCAATCGAAAACCAATATCTTCGGGTTTTAAAGATTTAGAAGTTTGATTTTTTTCTCCTTCGCTGGCTTGAACTCCGGCAATTTGAATTAATGCTTGTATCCCTGGTAAATTAGATTTTGGTAATAACTTTAAACCCCGTTTTACCCAGCGACGATTCACACCGGTTAAAGGGGCTAAATCGGCAATAGTTCCCAAGGTAAATAAAGCTAACAGTGGCTGCACTAAACCTTTGATTTCTCCTAATTGTTGGGCTAAACAAACGGCTAAAATGTAAGCCACACCCACACCAGCCACACCCCGATAGGGAGAAGATTCAGCTATTAGTTTCGGGTTGAGAATCGCGTTAGCTGGAGGTAATATTTGGGGAACATCATGATGATCTGTGATAATAACTTTTAAACCCAGTTCTCTGGCTCTAGTAATTGGTTCAACCGCAGAAATTCCATTATCCACCGTCAGAATTAGTTTCACCCCTTCATCATGAAACTCTTCGACAATCCGGTTATTAATCCCATAACCATCGTGCATTCGACTAGGAATAGCATAATCAACATCAGCGCCCAAAGCCCTAAGACTTCTCAGCAGTACTGCAGTACTGGTCATACCATCAGCATCATAGTCTCCACAGATAGCTATCTTCTCTTTATTGGCGATCGCTAATTCCAATAATTCCACACTCGCAGCTAAATCAGGGAATTCTTCGAGAGGAGAAGGTAAAATCAGAGATTCGGGATCTAAAAATATCTTGGCATCTTCTGGGGTTTCCATGCCCCGATTAATTAATAATTGGCTGATAATTGGGGAGATATTTGTTAAATTCGCTAATATTAAACTAGCTTCTGGATTTTTTGCTGCAATTTGCCAACGTTGATTGGGTAAGCGTTTGGAAGATTTGTCATTGGTCATAGAAGAGTTAAAAGTCTATTTAATAGAGATACACAAATAACTGGAATTTGTGATCAATGAACTACCCCATCTTACTTCGTTGAAGATGGGGTTTCTACATCCCCATGAGTAAGTTGAGATTTTTGACGCTTCGCACGACCCAGTTGCTTCATACTTCCAGCATTCTTGCGTTTGCTGGTGTTTGAAGTAGAGCTAGAATCATCCACGTCTGAGAGGCTAGTTCCTAACCCCTGTAGATTATTTGAGTACCAAAGTAGCATTACTTCTGCGGCGGCGATATCACGCTGTTGGGTATACCCGCAGTTATGGCAAACATGAGTCCGTTGGTCTAAAGTTTTCTTTTCTTGATGCCCACATTTTGGACAGGTTTGAGATGGTTTTACCTTCTTTGTAGGAACTTCTACAAACAAGCCACCAATGTCTGATAATTTCGCTTTTAGAGCGTCCCTTATCATCCCCATTCCCACATCAAGAATTGATTTATTTAGTCCTGCCTTTTGTTTTTTACGTTTACCTTTCTTAGCTTTGGCACTCATTTTTTTGACTTCTAATTTTTCAGTAACTACCGTGCTATTACCGCTGATTATTCGTGTAGTTTCTTGGTGAACAAAGTTCTGTCTTTGGTTAGCAACTTTTCT